>DASRWP010000441.1:0-2796 GCA_035654535.1 Brevundimonas sp. | reverse complement strand
CGATACCCACGAGGCCTTTTCAAGCAGCTGCTGGATCGCCGCCTGATCGCGGGTCACAGTCACCGGCTGGAACCGCGCGTAATAGTGCTGATAGGCCCAGAAGCCGCCGACGGCGAGTACGAGGCCGAGGACGACGATCAGCCCCGACCAGATCAGAAAGCGACGCATGCGACAGGCGCTCCAGCTTCACGGTTAGGAGACGGTAACGCCTAGCACCGAAATCCGATGCGGCGAACGGGCTCACCTGCCGGGCGAGCCCCTTCGGCGTCAACCCATGGTCGGGATGACGAAGCTGGAGTCGGCGTGCTCCAGCGCGCTGTCGGGCCAGCGGGCCGTGACGGTCTTGGTCTTGGTCCAGAAGCGGACGCCTTCCATGCCGTGCTGGTTGGTGTCGCCGAAGGCGGAGCGCTTCCAGCCGCCGAAGGTGTGATAGGCGACCGGCACCGGGATGGGCACGTTGATGCCGACCATGCCGACATTGACACGGGCGGCGAAGTCGCGGGCGGCGCGGCCGTTCTGGGTGAAGATGGCGACGCCGTTGCCGTACTGATGCTTCGACGGCAGCGACAGCGCCTCCTCGAAGCTGGCGGCGCGGACGATCTGCAGCACCGGGCCGAAGATCTCCTCCTTGTAGGATTCCATCTCGGGGGTGACGTGGTCGAACAGCGTCGGGCCGATGAAATAGCCGCGCTCGTGGCCCTGCAGGCTGAAGCCCCGGCCGTCGACGACCAGTTCGGCGCCGTCCGTAACGCCCTGTTCGATCCAGCCCTCGACCCGGGCCTTGTGCTGGGCCGTGACGACGGGGCCGTAGTGGGCGCCCGCGTCTGTGGAGACGCCGACCCGCATGGTCGGGATTTCGGCGATCATCCGTTCACGGAGCTCGTCCGCGGTCTTCTTGCCGACCGGCACCACGACCGGCAGGGCCATGCAGCGTTCGCCGGCGGAGCCATAGGCCGCGCCCGACAGGTCCTTGATCACCTGGTCCATGTCGGCGTCGGGCAGGACGATGCCGTGGTTCTTGGCTCCGCCCATGGCCTGGACCCGCTTATGGTTGGCGGCGCCGGTCTGGTAGACATAGTGGGCGATGTCGGACGAGCCGACGAAGCTGACGGCGTGGATCAGCGGGTGGGTCAGGATGGCGTCGACCGCGACCTTGTCGCCATGGACGACGTTGAGCACGCCCGCCGGGGCTCCGGCTTCAATCATCAGCTCGGCCAGACGCACCGGCACGGACGGATCGCGCTCGGAAGGCTTGAGGATGAAGGTGTTGCCGACGGCGATGGCGACGCCGAACATCCACATCGGGATCATGGCCGGGAAGTTGAACGGGGTGATGCCGGCGACGACGCCCAGCGGCTGGCGCATCGAATAGACGTCGATCCCCGGCCCTGCGCCCCAGGTGTATTCACCCTTCAGCACATGCGGGATGCCACAGGCGAACTCGATCACTTCCAGCCCGCGCTGGATGTCGCCCTTGGAGTCGGCGACGACCTTGCCGTGCTCGGCCGACAGCAGCTCGGCCAGTTCGTTGACGTTGGCCTCGACCAGCCGCTTGAACTCGAACATCACCCGCGCGCGGCGCTGGGGATTGGTCGAAGACCAACCTTCAAAGGCCCCCTGCGCAGCCTGAACCGCGCGATCCATTTCCTCGACACTGGCCAGTTGCACTCGTGCCTGGACCTCGCCGGTGTTCGGATTGAACACGTCCGAGAACCGGCCCGAAATGCCCGTTACACTGGCACCGTCGATGAAATGGTTGATGTCGCGCATAGTCGGACGTTTCCCTGGAAGAGCGGCGTGTTCTTGTTGGCGGCGGTTTAGCGGGTCGGATAGGTGGACGCCAGCGGAGCCGTGTCGCTGCGATCAGACTGCTGCGTCGAACAGGGCGTCACGGGCCACGTCGGCCTGAAGCATGGGGAAGAAATGCGTGCCGCCCTGCACCGTCTGAACAGTGACCTTAGGCAGGCCGCGCGGCTGCTCCGGGACGTGACAGGTCGAACCGACGTGCGCCTTCAGGATGCGAACCGGACCACCATAGCGTTTCAGCGCGCGCCACGGATCGTGGCTCTGGGTCGCATAGTTGGATGCCTCCCACCCGGGCGCGCAGGCCAGGACGAAGCCTTCGTCCGTCTGGACCAGGCCGTCGGCCAGATAGTCGGCGACCATCATCTCGGGCCAGCCGCGAAACGCCCCACGCCCGACATAGGCGGTCATGGCCTGTTCGCGGTTATCGAACACGGCGCGGCGTTTCAGGGCATTCTTCACCAGCGGGATGCGGCGCGCCATCCTGTCCATTAGCGGCAGGTGGAACACGGCGACGGCCAGACGGCTCCACACCACTGGATCGAACAGCACAAGCTGCGATACCCGATCGGGTCGTTCGGCGGCGGCCAGGATGGAGGTGGTGCCGCCCATCGAGTGCCCAGCCAGAACCACGGGCGGACCCTCCAGCGCATCCAGCAGGGCGATCAGGTCGTCGCGGTGATCCTGCCAGCTCCGCCGCCCTTGGGTTCGTGTCGGCAATGTCGATGGTCCATGACCCCGCAGGTCGGGCGACCAAAGTCTGAGCGAGCCCGACAGTGGAGCCAGCAGGCTGCGATAGGTCATGGCGTTGAAGCCGTTGGCGTGGACGAAGACCACATCCACCGGACGTTTGGGGTCACCGTAGTCCAGAACCGCCATGTCGCCCGCGCCCCATCGGTTGTCGACGGGCAGGTTGAAACGGCGGGGTGGGGAAAGCTGGATCGCGTCCATGGGTGGCAGATAGGCGCTCCGCCGTTCGGTTACCAGCGATCA
>DASRWP010000440.1:0-10409 GCA_035654535.1 Brevundimonas sp. | reverse complement strand
GGCGCGAGCGCGAGGGGATCGACGACGTCTACCTGATGCGGCTGGAGCAGTTCTATCCGTGGCCGATGAAGTCGCTGCTGACCGAGCTGGCCCGCTTCCCCAACGCCGAACTGGTGTGGTGTCAGGAAGAGCCCAAGAACATGGGCGGCTGGACCTTCGTGGACCCGTGGCTGGAGCTGACGCTGGAGAAGCTGAACGTGAAGTCCAGCCGCGCCCGCTATGTGGGACGGCCCGCCTCGGCCTCCACGGCCGCCGGGCTACAAACCCGGCACCTGAAAGAACTCGACGCCTTCCTGACCGACGCCTTCGCCTGATCCCGGATAACGGCTTCGCCGTTTCCGGGATGACGATTACAAACCAGACGACCGACACGAAAGCCTGACCGACATGGCCGACATCCTGACCCCCGCCCTCGGCGAATCCGTCACCGAAGCCACCATCGGCAAGTGGACGAAGAAGGCCGGCGATCCGGTGAAGAAGGACGAGGTTCTGGTCGAACTGGAAACCGACAAGGTCTTGCTGGAAGTCGTGTCGCCCGCCGACGGCGTCCTGTCCGAGATCAAGGCCCCCGACGGCGAGACCGTGACCCCGGGCGCCGTGCTGGGCGTGGTCAGCGAAGGCGCCGCTGCCGCGCCAGCCGCCGAGGCTCCGAAGGCTGACGCCAGGGCCGCCCCTGCTGAAACAGCTCCGGCTCCGGCCGCTGAGCCCGCGCCCGCCGCCGCCCCCGCGCCTGCCGCCGCTTCGGGCGGCGCCGTTCCGATCATGACCCCGACCATGGGGGAGAGCGTCGCCGAGGGGTCGATGGGGACCTGGCTCAAGAAGTCGGGTGACACCGTCGCCAAGGACGAGATGTTGGTCGAGATCGAGACCGACAAGGTCGCGGTCGAGGTGTCGGCGCCCGCCGCCGGCGTGCTCACCATCGACGCCGAGGCCGGCTCGACCGTCACCCCGGGCCAGCAGATCGGCAGCATCGCCGCTTCGGGCGGGGCGTCCGCGCCGGCTCCGGCGGCCGCCGCTCCTGCTCCCGCCGCAGCGGCCCCGGCCGCCGGCGACGCGCCGCATCTCTCGCCTGCGGTCCAGCGCGTGGTGACCGAGAACAATCTCGATCCGAAGACGCTGGCCGCGACGGGTCCGAAGGGCAATGTAACCAAGGCGGACGCGCTGAACGCCCTGAACGCCGGGCCCGCTGCAGCGCCCGCCGCCCAGACGCCCGCCACGGCTGCCGCTCCGGCCGCGCCAGCGGCCCTCCGCGCCGACCAGCCGCGCGAGGAGCGGGTCAAGATGACCCGGCTGCGCCAGACCATCGCCCGCCGCCTGAAGGAATCGCAGAACACGGCTGCCCAGCTGACCACCTTCAACGAGGTGGACATGACCAACGTCATGGCCCTGCGGACCCAGTACAAGGAGGCCTTCGAGAAGCGCCACGGCGTCAAGCTGGGCTTCATGAGCTTCTTCACCAAGGCCATCGTCGCGGCCCTGAAGGAGATCCCCGCCGTCAACGCCGAGATCGACGGCACGGACATCATCTACAAGAACCACTACGACATTGGCGTCGCCGTCGGCACCGAGAAGGGTCTGGTCGTGCCGGTCCTGCGCGACGCCGACGCCCTGTCGCTGGCCGGCATCGAGAAGGGCATCGCGGCGCTGGGCAAGGCCGCCCGCGACGGCGACCTGACGCTGGACCAGCTGCAGGGCGGCACCTTCACCATCACCAACGGCGGCACCTACGGCTCGCTGATGTCGACGCCGATCCTGAACGCGCCCCAGTCCGGCATCCTCGGCATGCACAACATCGTCCAGCGCCCGATGGCGGTGGACGGTCAGGTGGTCATCCGGCCGATGATGTATCTGGCCCTGAGCTACGACCACCGCATCGTCGACGGCAAGGAGGCCGTGACCTTCCTCGTCCGCGTCAAGGACCTGCTTGAAGACCCGGCGCGGGCGCTGCTGGACCTGTAGTCGGAGACGGGGCGATGATCGAGATCGCCCGGTTCGCCGACGTCTATGAGGCCGAGATTGCGGCGGCCCGGCTGCGCGCGGACGGTTATGATCCGGTGCTTGGCGGCGCCGAGCATGTGAAGACCAACGCATTGATCCTGCAGGCGCTGGGCGGCGTGAACCTGTCCGTGCCGAACGATCAGGCGGACGCCGCCCGCGCCTTGCTCGAGGCGCTTCGGGGCGGCGCCGAGCGGATCGAGGACGCCGATCCTGTTTCGTCGAGACCCGGCCGAAAAGCCGGAATTCTGGCCATCCTGACAGTGGTGGGCCTGGGCTTTCTGTTCGGCCGCTGACCGGGGCTATCCCCGGCCTGGGGCGAGCCCGCGCAAGACCTCGTCCGTGTCGGCCCCAAGCGCCGGCGGCGGGAGGTCGTAGCGGACCGGCGTCGCGGACATCCGGATCGGAGAGGCCACGGTGCGCACGGGCTCCGACAGGTCCGGACGCGTCTGCGCGACCACCAGTCCCCGATGCTTCGCCTGCGGTTCCTCGAACACCTGATCGACGGTGTTGACCGGCCCGCAGGGCACGCCCGCCGCCTCCAGCGCCGCCATCAGGCCCTTCATGCCGAGCCCCGCCGTCAGGGCCGAGAGCTCGGCGGTCATGGCGGCGCGGTGCTCGATCCGCAAGGCGTTGGTCAGGAACCGGGGGTCGGCGCCGAGGCCGGGGGCGCCCAAGGCTTGCGTCAGCGCCCGGAACTGGCCGTCATTGCCGACGGCGATGACCACCATGCCGTCGGTGCAGGGAAACGGCTGGTAGGGCGCCAGATTGGGATGCGCATTGCCCATCCGCGTCGGCGGCTTGCCGGACACGAAATAGTTGGCCGCCTGATTGGCGAGCATCGCCGCCTGCACGTCGAACAGGGCGATGTCGATGTGCTGACCCTCGCCTGTCGCCCGCGCGTGCAGCAGTGCGGCGAGGATGGCGTTGGAGGCGTAGAGGCCGGTGAACAGGTCGGCGACGGCGACCCCCACCTTCATCGGCTCCGCGCCCGGCGCGCCGTCGGGCTGGCCGGTCACCGACATCAGCCCGCCCATGGCCTGGATCATATAGTCGTAGCCGGCGCGGTGGGCGTCGGGCCCGTCCTGACCGAAGCCGGTGATCGAGCAATAGACCAGCCGGGGGTTGATCGCCGACAGGGCCGCGTGGTCAAGGCCGTACTTCTTCAGCCCGCCGGTCTTGAAATTCTCGACCAGCACGTCGCAACCGGCGACCAGCGCGCGGACCGTCTCGGCCCCTTCAGGCGTCGCGATGTCCAGCTCGACCGACTTCTTGCCGCGGTTGGCGCACAGGAAATATGCGGCGTCGCCCTTCGACCCGTCAGCCTTCGTCGTGAACGGCGGACCCCATTGGCGCGTATCGTCGCCGGCGCCGGGCCGCTCGATCTTGATCACCTCGGCCCCGAGATCCGCCAGCATCTGGGTGGCCCAGGGGCCGGCGAGCACGCGGCTGAGATCGAGGACGCGGACGCCGTAAAGGGGGCCTTGGGGCTGGGTCATGACGCATGACTATCCCTTCTCCCCCAAGGGGAGAAGGGACGGGCGGGGATGCTACAGCCCCGGGTCCCAGACTCCCGCATCCCGCATCCGGCACTCGCGCGCCTCGCGCGCCCGGCCGTCCAGCTCGTCGGCCATGCAGCAGACCGCTTTCGACACCGTCGCCTTGTGCACCCCCGGCACCAGCGCATGCAGGAAGGCGCAGCTGGCCAGCTTCAGCAGGCGGAAGCCGAAGCGCGAGGATGCCGCCATGTGGTGGAGATAGCTCTCCTCCACCTCGCGCGGGTGCTCGACGAACAGGCGATTGAAGGTCCGGATCATGGCGACAGCCTAACCTGCGTCGGGGCGTCCCTCTACCCGACCGGTGCATTTTGGCCTAAACCGCCGGCCTCCGCCACGCTCAGAGAGACACCCATGGCCGACGGCGCCTCCGCCCCGCAACAGACCTTCCGCTGGGAGGACCCGCTGGACCTGTCGGGGCGGCTGACCGACGACGAGCGGATGATCCAGGACGCGGCGCGGTCCTACGCCCGCGAAAAGCTGCTGCCCCGCGTGGTCGAGGCCTTCCGTGACGAGACCTTCGACCGCGCCATCATGACCGAACTGGGCGAGATGGGCTTCCTCGGGGCCATGCTGCCCGAGCAGTACGGCGGTTCGTCGGTCAGCCACGTCGCCTATGGCTTGATCGCCCGCGAGATCGAGGCGGTCGACAGCGGCTACCGCTCGGCCATGTCGGTCCAGTCCTCCCTGGCCATGTACCCCATCTACGCCTTCGGCTCCGAAGAGCAGAAGATGCGCTTCCTGCCGCGCATGGCGGCGGGCGAACTGGTCGGCTGTTTCGGCCTGACCGAGGCCGACGGTGGTTCGGACCCCGCCTCGATGAAGACGAAGGCGGTGGCCATCGACGGCGGCTACAGGCTCAACGGCGCCAAATACTGGATCACCAACTCCCCGATCAGCGACCTCGCGGTTGTTTGGGCGAAGCTGGATGACGTCATCCGCGGCTTCATCGTCGAGCGCGGCATGGACGGTTTCACCACCGACAAGATCGGCGACAAGCTGAGCCTGCGGGCCTCGGTGACCGGTGACATCGGTCTGAATGACGTGTTCGTGCCGGAAGAGAACCTGCTGCCCGGCGTGAAGGGCCTGCGCGGGCCGTTCTCCTGTCTGAACAAGGCCCGGTACGGCATCGCCTGGGGGGCAATGGGGGCGGCTGAGGCCTGCTTCCACCTGACCCGCGACTATGTCGGCGAGCGCATGCTGTTCGGCCGCCCCCTGTCGTCGCGACAGCTGGTGCAGAAGAAGCTGGCCGACATGCAGACCGAGATTTTCCTCGGCTTCGAGGGGGCCCTGGCGCTGGGCCGGCTGCTGGATCAGGGGGCGTGGGTTCCCGAGGCGATCTCGATGATGAAGCGCAACAACTGCGGCAAGGCTCTGGCCATCGCCCGCGAGGCCCGGGACATGCACGGCGGCGCCGGCATCACCGGTGAGATGCACGTCATGCGCCACGCGATGAACCTCGAGACCGTCAACACCTACGAAGGCGCCCACGACGTCCACGCCCTGATCCTCGGCCGCGCGATTACAGGCGAGAGCGCGTTCTAGACGCGGCGGAATTCCCTGCAGCGGACCTGTCGTCATATCCCGGTTCTCGCGCTAGGCTGACCGGATGACGGGGGATTCAGTGATGCGGCGTTCAGGTGTTCGAGGCGGCGCGATACCGGCGGCGTCCGCGGCCGCCCTGTTGGTCGCTCTGACCGCAGCGCCCGCCCTCGCCCAGACGCCGCCGTCCCCGGTTCCGTTCGACGCGCGCCGAGGGGTGTTCACCTTCGCCAACGGCCTCGAGGCCGCCTTGCCCGCCGTCGTGCAGGTCACGACGCTGGGCCAGTCACAGGGCCCGAGCTCGGGCGACAACGAGCCGCGCGTGGTGTCCAGCGGATCGGGGGCCATCCTCGACGCGCGCGAGGGCATTGTCGTCACCAACAACCACGTCGTCGAAGGCGGGCGGAAATTCACGGTCGATATGACCGACGGCCGCATCTTCGACGCCACCCTGATCGGCGCCGACAAGGCCACCGATCTGGCGGTGCTAAAGATCGTGTCGGAGACGACGGCGTCGCTAGGCCTGTCGCAGGTCGAGCTGGTCGATTCGGACTCCCTGCGCACCGGCGACCTCGCCTTCGCCGTCGGCTATCCGCTGGGACTGGACCAGACCCTGACCATGGGCGTGATCTCGGGTCTTGGCCGTTCAGGCATGGGCGACCGGATCGAGGACTATATCCAGACCGACGCGGCCGTGAACTCGGGCAACTCCGGGGGACCTCTGCTGGACAGCCGCGGACGCCTTATCGGACTCAACACCTCCATCCTGTCGGGCGGCGGCGGCGGCAACGACGGCATCGCCTTCGCCGTGCCGAGCCGCATCCTGATGTACGTAGTGGCCCAGCTGCGCGAGAGCGGCGTGGTGCGGCGCGGCGTGACCGGCGCGATCCTGGGCTCTCTCAACGCCGAGCGGTCGCGCGGCTTCGGCCTCGGCATCGTGCGCGGCGCAGTCGTCGAGGACGTGGCTCCCGGGTCGTCCGCCGAGCGCGCCGGCCTTCGCCGCGGCGACGTCATCACCCGCATCCAGAGCCGCGCCGTCTCAAACGCCGGCACGGTGGCCGCGACCATCGGCATCGCCGAGCCCGGGTCACAGCTGGCCGTGGTCTATCTGCGCGACGGGCGGGAAGGCCGGACGACGCTCGAGGTCGAGACGCCGGGCGACCGGCCGGTGATCGTAGGCAGCGACGCCGTCATCGCCCGCGGCGCGGCGGTGCGCGCGGCTGCGGACGGTCTTCAGGTCGTCTCCGTGGAGGGTGGATCGACGGCCGCCGCGGCGGCGCTGCAGGCGGGGGACATGATCCGCTCCATCGACGGGCGTCCCGTCGCCAGCCTGGCTGAACTGGCGGCCGCGCTCGAAGGCGGAGCCGCCGTCACGCTTTCCGTGGCGCGGGGGACCGAGACGATCGACATCCCGCTGCCCTGACCGCGGCCTTGGGCCGGACAGCAAAACGCCCGCTCTGCCGGAGGGGGGAGGGGTGGCGGAGCGGGCGTCTCGCTTTGGAGGAAGCACCGGCCCGCCGAAGCCCTTGATGGAATGATCCAGGGGGGCTGGGGGGGCTGTTCAGGATCCGGGACCGCTCCGGACTCCGACGAGCCGACAGGTCCAGCATTTATTCGACAAGGCGGCGGGCGGTGGGCCGAAGGGAGGCGATTTCGTGTCGCAGGCGATTTCTTCGCGGGCGACGCCGGACCCTCGCCGCTCCATCAACGGCGTCGCTGGCGTTTGCCGCGTCGGCGACTAACTTCAGGGTATGAGCGACGCCGCCGATCTTCAGTCCGGCCCCGGACCGGTCTTCTTCGACCGCAAGGAACTGGACCTGATCCTGAGAGTGTACGGGCGCATGGTGGCGGCCGGCGAGTGGCGCGACTACGCCATGGCCGGACATCGCGAGGTGGCCGAGTTCGCCGTCTTCCGCCGCAGCGGCGACGCCCCCTTGTACCGCATCGAGAAGCGCCCCGCCCTGCGCCTCAAACAGGGGCAGTGGGCGGTCATCGGCGAGGGCGGCCATGTGCTTAAGCGGGGCCGCGAGCTGGCGCAGGTGCTTCGTGTGTTCGACGGCCGCCGCTTCTCGCTGGTCGAATAGAACCGTTCGTCCGGGGGAGCCGATGGCAGCCGACCACAATGCAAACAAGGCAGCCCCGGGCGGAGGCGGTGGACGTGTCAGAGCGGTGAGAAGCGGGTCGCGCATTCTGCTGCTCGCTCTTGCCGCCTCCGCTGCCGTCGCGGCTGTCGTGGTCGCGCCCCTCGTTATCGAAGCAGAGTGCCAGAACCGGGTTGCGCAGGCTAACGCCAGAGGAGACGGGTGGTTCTCGCAGCGCGAACCTCTCCGCCCATAGTGTACACCGCGCGATTGATCCGGGCCGGACCGGTCAGATATGCATCTGAGCCGATGGCGGAACCGGCGAACCCGGACGAGGGGTGATGAAGATATTTGCCGCAGTGGTCTGCCTCACGGGCCTGACGGGAGCGAGCCAAGTAGGCAGTCCAATGGAGCCGACGCTACAGGCTGCGGAATGTATCGTCGCTCTGCGCGCTGAACAGGACCGGAGCCGGGCCAGCGAGGACGCAAAGCGCTACTTTGACCGCCGTGTGCGGGAAATCTCGAACCCGCAGATGCGCCAGATCGTGATGGATGCCGCAGAGGATGCCATTCGCACGAACACCAACCGCCGCGAGATCGCTTCCACCTGCCTGCTGCTGTATCAGGTGCAAAAGCTCCAGGAGGACCGAGCGGTTAGTCCGGCGCCGGGAGCCAGCCCGCAGTAGCGGGCCCAGATGAGTGGGCTGGTGGGGGCGTCCACTACATGTATGCCTCTTCAGGCGCGGCATGTAGGGCGTCTACGGCGGCGGAGCCTCTACGAGAGCGGAAGTTGGAAGATTGATCGTGCGATTGGCTGCAACCGCTCTACTGGCCTGTGCGCTGGGCTCTTGTACGAGGGATGCCCAAGCTGGATTTGCAACTCGCGGCGAGATTGTCGAAGCGGCAGAACGCTGTGGCCTCCGCAATTTCAGGCCCACGAGGGCGGGCATCAACTGGGCGGCATACGTGCGTGAACCCGTCGCCGACCGACAAGCCAAGGAAGATTGCATTTACCGCGACATTCGTGGGCAAGGTCTACACATCACGCGGTAGGCGTATGCCAAATACAAATATGCCATAGAGAAGGGCCCGGATCGCTCCGGGCCCTTTCCGTCGTCTGGTCCGAACGTCCTATTCCCGGTTGCCGCCCATGAACATGAGCAGAAACTGGAACAGGTTGATGAAGTTGATGAACAGGCTCAGGGCGCCGAAGCCGGTGGCCACGCCCATGGCCGCCTGGTCGCCGCCCAGCGCGTAGTAGGTCATCTTCAGCCGCTGGGTGTCGTAGGCGATCAGGCCGGAGAAGATCAGCACGCCGAGGCCGCTGATGATCAGGGCCATCATGCTCGACTGCAGGAACATGTTGACGACCATCGCGATGACCAGGCCGATCACGCCCATGATCAGGAAGCTGCCCAGACCGGTCAGGTTCTTCTTGGTCGTGTAGCCGAACAGGCTCAGGGCGCCGAAGGCGGCGGCGGTCACGAAGAAGGTCGAGGCGACCGACTCGCCCGTGTAGCGCAGGAACACGATGCCGAGGCCGGCGCCGATCGAGGCCACAACGGCCCAGTACAGCATGTTTACGCCCTTGGCCGTCGGGTTCTTCATGAAGAACATCGAACCGAACAGCAGCACCAGCGGCGAGAACTGAACGATCATGCCCAGCATCGTCAGGCCGATGCGGCCGTCGGCGTTCCGCGCGAAGAGCAGTTGCTGCACCGGCTCGTAGGTGCCGGTCAGGAAGGCGAGCGCGCCGGCGACCAGCAGGCCCAGAGCCAGCTTGTTGTACACGCCCAGCATGAAGCTGCGCAGGCCCGCATCGACCGACATGTCGGCCTGTGCGGGTAGCGAATAGCCGTTTCTGAAATCGCTCATCGCGAAAACATTCCTCCATTCGGCCGGAGAGTCCGGCCTTTGCACAAATATCGGGCGCGGCCGGCCCTTCCGCAAGGAAAACCGGACTTGGGCGGTCGGGTTTCAGCCGCTACGAACGGTCGCATGGTTCGGCTGTTCACCGCCCTGACGGTTCCCGACGACGTGGCCGGGACGCTGGCTCGCCGCCAGAGCGGCCTGCCCGGCGCGAAATGGCGCACGGCGGAGCAGCTGCACATCACCCTGGCCTTCTATGGCGAGGTCGCGGAGCAGCGGGCCGACGATCTGGCCGCCGAGCTGGAGCGGGCCGCGGCAGGCGGGCCGTTCGAGATCGCGCTCAGCGGCGTGGGGGCGTTCGGCGACGGCCACCGCCTGTCGACGCTGTGGGCGGGGGTCGAGCCCAGCGAGCGGCTGTCGGTGCTGGCGGGCCGCTGCCGCGCCGCCGCCGAACGGGCCCGGATCCTGATCGAGCGCCGCGAATACCGGCCGCACCTGACGCTGGCCTATCTCAAGCCGCAGGTGAATCCGGACCGGATCGGCGCCTGGATCGCCGGGCATAACCTGCTGAAATCGCCCGCCATCCGCATCGACCGCTTCAGTCTTTATTCGAGCGTCCTCGCCCACGGCGGCAGCCACTACGAACTCGAGCGGGAGTATCTGCTTTGACCGGACCGGTGCTGGAGACCGGGCGGCTGACGCTGCGACCGACGGCGATGGAGGACTTCCCCCGCTGGGCGGAGATGATGGGCGACCCGGAGGCGGCGCGCTTTCTCGGCGGCGCACAGCCCGCGGCGACGGCGTGGCGCGGCTTCATGACCATGGCCGGCGCCTGGAGCCTGACCGGGGTGTCGATGTTCTCGGTGATCGAGCGCGACACCGGCCTGTGGCTGGGACGGATCGGGCCGTGGCGGCCCGAGGGCTGGCCCGGGACCGAGGTGGGCTGGGGGCTGCACCCCGACGCTCAGGGCAAGGGCTATGGGGTCGAAGCGGCCACGGCGGCGATCGACTACGCCTTCGATGTTCTCGGCTGGACCGATGTGATCCACTGCATCGACCCCGACAACAGGCCGTCGCAGCGGCTGGCACAGCGGCTGGGCTCGACCAACCTCGGTCCGACACGGTTGCCCCCGCCCTTCCATGACCTGACGATGGATCGCTGGGGGCAGAACCGCGATCAGTGGCGGATGCGCCGGGGCGCGTAGCCGAACTGCCGTTCCGCGCGTTTGTACGTGACGCTTTGACGGCGCCGTCCCATCCGCTAGGCAGGACGACCGATCCATGAAGGAAAAACGTATGCGGGTGCTTGTTCTCGGCGGCGACGGTTTCTGCGGCTGGCCCACGGCCCTGCACCTCTCGGCGCGCG
>DASRWP010000439.1:0-2263 GCA_035654535.1 Brevundimonas sp. | reverse complement strand
CCGACCGCACTTTCAGGGCTTCCGCGGCGTCCCGTCCGAGCGTTGCGACGTCTCCGTCAATGGCCGACGCGGTGGAGGCCGAGCTGCCGGCGCTGATCTCGACCGGCAGCGTCACCGGTTTCCGGGCCGTGCGACAGCGCGCGGCCATTGACGGAGACGTCGCAACGCTCGGACGGGACGCCGCGGAAGCCCTGAAAGTGCGGTCGGGCGATGTGGTGCGGGTGAAGACGTGAGCGCCTCTCCGGACCCAATGGGCCGTTTCCGGTCCCTCGATCCCGCCACTGGTGCAACCGTCTGGGAGGGCGCCGCCGCGGCGCAGGCGGATGTTCAGGCCGTCGTCGACCGGGCCCGCGCCGCCTTCCCTGACTGGGCGGACCGTCCGCGACAGGACCGTATAGACGCCGTCAAACGCTATCAGGCTGTGTTGAAGGCCCGGGCGCCGCAAATCGCCGAGGCCATCAGCCGCGAGACCGGCAAGGCGCTGTGGGAGACCCAGACAGAGCTTCAGGCCATGGCCGGCAAGGTCGATATCTCAATCCGCGCCTATGACGAACGCACCGGCGAGCGCACGGCCGAGACGGCTTTCGGTCAGGCCGTGCTGCGTCACCGGCCGCACGGCGTGGCGGCAGTGCTGGGCCCGTTCAACTTCCCCGGCCACCTGCCGAATGGCCACATCGTCCCGGCTCTGCTGGCGGGCGACACTGTGGTGTTCAAGCCTTCCGAGGAAGCGCCCCTGACGGGCCAGCTGATGGCGGAGGCGTTCGCGGAAGCCGATCTGCCGACCGGCGTGGTCAATCTGGTCCAAGGCGGTCGCGACACCGGCGCCGCCCTGCTTGACGCCGGGATCGACGCCCTGATGTTCACCGGCTCGGGCGGCGCCGGCGCCCATTTCCGGCGGAAGTTTGCGGACGACCCACACGTGATCCTCGCGCTGGAGCTGGGCGGCAACAATCCGCTCGTGGTCTGGGACGCCGCCGACCCTGAGGCGGTGGCGGGGATTGTGATCCAGTCGGCCTTCATCACCACCGGCCAGCGCTGCTCATGCGCCCGACGCCTGATTGTGCCGGATGGGCCCCAGGGCGACGCCATCGTAGAGGCTGTGGCCGCCCTGAGCGACCGGTTGACCTTCGCGCCATGGAACAGCGCCCCAGAGCCGTACGCAGGGCCTCTGGTCTCGCTGAAGGCCGCAGAGGCCGCATTGAAAGCGCTGCAGGGGCGCATCGACGCCGGAGCAAGGGTCATTCGCGCGTCCGGCCCGGTCGGCAACCTGCCCGGTGCGTTCGTGCGTCCCGCCATCATCGATGTGACCGGCGTGGCTGTCCCTGACGAGGAGATGTTCGCCCCCTTCCTGTCGGTGACCCGCGTCTCATCGTTCGAGGCCGCCGTCGCCGAGGCCAACGCCACCCGCTACGGTCTGTCGGCCGGTCTGGTCAGCGACGATCCTGCCAACTGGCAGGCATTCATCCGCCGCATCCGCGCCGGCGTGGTCAACTTCAACCGCCCAACCACAGGGGCCGCGGGCGACATGCCGTTCGGGGGCCTCGGAGCCAGCGGCAATCATCGCCCGAGCGCCTACTACGCCGCCGACTACTGCGCCTATCCGGTGGCGAGCTTCGAGGCCGAAGCGGTGCACAATATCGAGAGCGAAATCAGAGGCCTGCGCCCATGACTTCGGCGGTGGAGGCCAATGCGGACGGACTGATCGGTCCAACGCACTCTTACGCCGGCCTCAGTCCAGGCAACCTCGCCTCAAGCGTCAATGCGGGCGAGGCGTCGAACCCTCGTGCGGCGGTCCTGCAGGGCCTCGACAAGATGAAACGGCTGGCCGATCTCGGCCTGCCGCAGTTCGTCCTCCCTCCCCACGAACGCCCGCAGATTCCCTTCCTCCGCGGTCTGGGCTTCTCCGGCACGGACGGAGAAGTGCTGGCCTCGGCCTGGAAGACGGCCCCGGCGATGGCCGCGGCCGCCTGCTCCGCCTCGCCGATGTGGGCCGCCAACGCCGCGACAGTCACGCCTTCCGCCGATAGCGCGGACGCGAGGGTGCACCTTACACCCGCCAATCTGGTGACCAACCTGCACCGCTCGCTCGAGCATGGGCAGACCCGCAGGGCCTTGAGCGCCCTGTTTCCGGACCCCGCCCGTTTCGCCGTGCACGACGCCCTGCCGTCGGTCCCGCATCTGGCCGACGAAGGCGCGGCCAACCACGTCCGGCTATGCGCGGATCACGGCGAGCCCGGGGTCAACATCCTCGTCTGGGGGCGCG
>DASRWP010000438.1:0-2626 GCA_035654535.1 Brevundimonas sp. | reverse complement strand
CGGAAACTCCATCGGTACCCCGCCCGCTTCGATGATCCCGGCGCGGACCCGCTCGGCAAGCACGAGGTGGTGCCGGTTGCAGGGGGCGAGGTCAGAACCCGTCTGGGCGATGCCGATAATCGGGCGGCCGGACTGCAGCTCGCGCCGGGTGAGCCCGTAGTTCAGGTAACGCTCCAGGTAGAGCGCGGTCATGTCCGGGTTGTCCGGGTTGTCGAACCAGGCGCGCGAGCGCAGGGGCTTGTCCGCCATCAGACCCAGCCTCCGTCGACCACATAATGCTGGTTCGTGCAGGCGCCGGCGTCCTCCGAGGCCATGAAGACCACGAAGTTGGCGATGTCCGCGGGGACCAGTTTCCGCTTGAGGCATTGGCGGTCGTAGATTTCCTTCTCGGTCTCCGGCGTGACCCAGAGCTCAAGCTGGCGCTCGGTCATGATCCAGCCGGGCGCGACGGCGTTCACCCTGACTCCATGGGGGCCGAAATCGCGGGCGAGGGAACGGGTGAGGCCCAGCACCGCCGACTTGCAGGCGGTGTAGGCGACCATCCCGCCCTGACCGATCATCCACGAGTTGGACCCGAGGTTGAGGATCACGCCGGCCTGCCTCTCCATCATGTCCGGCAGGACCGACTGCGCAGCGAAGAACTGATGCCGCAGGTTCACGGCGATCCGCCCGTCCCAATAGTCCTCGGTCACCTCAAGCGTGTCGTGACGCTGGTCGTTTGCGGCGTTGTTGATCAGGATGTCGATGGGACCGAGCCGCTCGCGCACCTGCGCGATCGCCGCCTTCAGGGCGGGGGTGTCGGTCAGGTCGCATTCGACGAACAGGAACAGACCGTCGTCGCCCAGTTCCGCCTGCAGCGCCTCGCCGCGTTCGGCGTCGAGGTCGAGGACGGCGACGCGGCAGCCCTGACGCAGGAAGCTTCGACCGATCGATTCACCGATTCCGCCCGCGCCTCCGGTCACGATCACGACCTTGCCCGACAGGTCTGGATAGAGTGCGGCCATGACGATCCTTTGCTGCGGCGCCCGACGCGCCGGCGGCGACGTAGCCTGAACGTCGCCAGAGGCGCAGCGGTTCAGGGGTTGGTGAACGGAAGGGGCGCGTGAACATTGCCGCCGGTTACGCGCTTGTTCCAGCGACGTCGTATTGGCGTTCCTCTTGCGGAGGCCGCCATCTCTCACCCGTCTGTCGTCCCTGAAGCCGCCGCCCTGATCGGGGTGGACTGGGGCACCAGCAATGTGCGCGTCATGCGGCTGGCGGCCGACGGGCGCGTGCTCGAACAGAGAGCAGACCCCCGCGGCGCTGGAGAGCTCACGGCCCCCGCCTTCAGGGGAGTCCTTGAACAGGTCGCCGGCGACTGGCTGGCGGAGGCGCCGGTGCTGATCTGCGGGATGGCCGGGGCGCGCGGGAAGTGGCGCGAGGCGGGCTATCGACCGTGTCCGGCCTCGCTGGCTGATATCGCCGGCGGTCTGGTCGAGCCGGAGACGGACGGCGAGGTTTTCATCGTGCCGGGTGTGTCACAGACCGAGGACGGCGCTCTGAGCGACGTCATGCGCGGCGAGGAGACCCAGATAATGGGGCTCTGGGGCGATGGCGCAGGCTGGGCCGTGGCCCCGGGCACCCACAGCAAATGGATCAGGGTCGAAGAGGGGCGGATCGTCTCGTTTCGCACCTTTGTGACCGGCGAGCTGTTCGCCGCAGTCAGCCAGAGCGCCATCCTCTCGGCTTCTCTCGACAGCGCGGCCGGCGACGATGAGGCGTTCCGACGGGGCGTCGAGCGCGGCCTCTCCGACCGGGCAGTGACGGCGGCGCTGTTCTCGGTCCGGGTGGGAATGCTGGGCGGCCGGTTGGCGCCCGAGGCTGCGCCGGACTACCTGTCCGGCCTGCTGATCGGAGCGGAGATCGCGGCGCAGCAGGATGTCGCCGACGCTGGTCCGATTACCCTGATCGGTGCGGCCGAGCTGTCGCGGCGGTACGGCATGGCGCTGGAGATCGCGGGCCATCCTCGACCGGCGGTGGCGAACGCAGCTGAGGTGACGGCGCGGGGCCTGTGGCGGATATGGCAAGCACGGACATGACCGAAGACATCCTTGCGACGCTGGACGCGCTGCCGCTGATCGCCATCCTGCGAGGACTTCGGCCTGACGAGGCCGTCGAAGTGGGCGAGGCGATCATCGCCGCGGGATTTCGCTGCCTTGAGGTGCCCCTGAACTCGCCTGAGCCGCTGGACAGCATCCGACGACTGCGTGACGCGCTGGACGGCCGGGCCGTGGTGGGTGCAGGCACGGTCCTGGACGTGGACGCCGTCCGCGCCGTGGCCGATGCGGGCAGCCAGATCGTCATATCGCCCAACACCAACCCGGATGTGATCCGCGCTGCCAAGGCGGCGGGGCTGGTATCCATGCCGGGATTCTTCACCCCCTCCGAAGCCTTCACAGCACTGAATGCCGGAGCCGACCTGCTCAAGCTGTTTCCGGCAGAGATCGCCGGACCTGCGGGGTTGAAAGCTGTCCGGGCCGTCCTGCCGTCCGCCGCGCAGGTCTACGCCGTCGGCGGGGTCGAGCCGGATAGCGTTGGCGGGTGGATCGCCGCGGGCGCTTCCGGCTTTGGTCTTGGCTCCGGTGTG
>DASRWP010000437.1:0-12122 GCA_035654535.1 Brevundimonas sp. | reverse complement strand
ACCGCCGCCATCTACGCCGCGCGCGCCATGTTGAGCCCGGTCGTCATCTCGGGACTGCAGCCGGGCGGGCAGCTGACCATCACGACAGACGTCGAGAACTATCCCGGCTTCGCCGACGTGATCCAGGGTCCGTGGCTGATGGAGCAGATGCGGGCGCAGGCCGAGCACGTCGGGACCGAGGTCATCGAGGACATCGTGGTCAAGGCCGACCTGTCCCGGCGCCCTTTCCGGCTGACCCTCGACTCCGGGAGCGAGCTGCTGGCGGAGACCGTCATCATCTCGACGGGAGCGCAGGCCAAATGGCTGGGGCTGGAAAGCGAGGCCCGATACCAGGGCTTCGGCGTCTCGGCCTGCGCCACCTGCGACGGCTTCTTCTATCGCGGCAAGGAGGTCATCGTGGTGGGCGGCGGCAACACCGCGGTCGAGGAGGCGCTGTTCCTGACCAACTTCGCCTCCAGGGTCACCGTCGTGCACCGCCGCGACGAGTTCCGCGCCGAGCGCATCCTGCAGGATCGTTTGTTCGCCAATCCCAAGGTCGAGGTGATCTGGAACAACGCCATCGATGAAATCCTCGGTCAGACCGACGCGGCCGGCGGAGTGAATGTCACCGGCGCCCGGCTGAAGAACGTGCAGACCGGCGTTACGCACGAGGTCTCAGCGGACGGCGTCTTTATCGCCATCGGCCATGCCCCGTCGTCTGAACTGTTCGCCGGCCAGCTGGAGACGAAGGCCGGCGGCTACCTCGTGGTGAAACCGGGCACGACCGCGACAGCGATTGAAGGCGTATGGGCCGCGGGAGACGTGACCGACGACATCTACCGGCAGGCGGTCACCGCCGCCGGAATGGGCTGTATGGCGGCGCTGGAAGCCGTTCGCTTCCTCGCCGAGCAGGACCACAAGGCCGAGGGACACCCCATCAGCCACAAAGAGGCGGAAAAAATCGGGGTCTGGTGATGCCGGTCTGCGATCAGCCGAACAGCTGAAGTTCCGGCGGGGCGTACTCGACCGGACGGCCTGTCCGGCGACGAAGCGCGTAGTCGACAGCGGTCTGGACAGCGCGCTCGTCGCTCGGCTTCGACAAGACGCCGATGGTCCCCGCCACGCCTTGCCGCAACATCCCCGGATTGGCGGTCATGAACAGCACCGTGACGCCAAGCTCCTGACCCAGCTCCCGGCCCAGGTCGATCCCGGTCGGCCCGTCGGACAGGTGAATATCGACAAGGGCCAGATCGACATCCTGCTCCTGAACGAGCTTGCGCGCGGTGCAGGCGTCCGCAGCCATGCCGGCGATCTCATAGCCGAGATCCTCCAGCACGAACCGGAGCTCCAGCGCCACGAGGGCCTCGTCTTCAATGATCAGGATACGCGCAGGCATGGGTTTCTACGGGTCGCTCGGAATGTCCAGTTCCCGACAAGGGGAAGATCGACAAGGCCAACGCCGGGAGCCAGAGTGGGTTGCTCCGAACCGTGATTATGCGACGTTTTGCGCCGCCCTGCGGCGCGAAAGCGCCGTTGCCGGGAGGTCAGCCGTCACCCGGAGGCCCTCGCGGGCCCAGATGCGCTCCAACTTTCCGCCCAGCTGGCCCTCTACGGAGACGGTCGCCAGCGAGGATCCGAACCCGGTACGTTCCGGGGCGCCTTCGATCTGGGGGCCGCCGCGTTCCTCCCAGACCAGCCGGAATCGGTCGCCCTCGTTTCCGGTGGTGAGGCTGACCTCCCCGCCCTCGCGCGACAAGGCGCCGTACTTCGCTGCGTTGGTGGCCAGCTCGTGGAACAGCAGGGCGACGGAGGTGGCGGCCTGATCGTCGAACACCGCATCGTCGCCGGACAACAGGACGCGAGGCTTTCCGTCCAGCGTCGCATAGGGCTTGAACAGGTCCGACAGGAAGGCGTGCAGGGTCATCGATCCAACGGTCGGACGCGAGGTGTCTGTGTGGGGCCGCACGAACTCGTGCGCCCGCGCCAGGGCGTTGATCCTCGTCCGCACGGCGGCGGCGAAGTCCTTGGCCTCGGGGAATTTCCGGGCCGAGAGGGCGATCAGGGCGGACACGACCGCGAAAATGTTCTTGATCCGGTGGCTAAGCTCCTGGCTCAGCAGATCCTTGGCGTCCGCCGCGCGCTTCAGATCCTCGATATCGGTGCAGGTTCCGAACCAGCGCGTAATCTCGCCGGCGTCGTTCCGGATGGCCAACGCGCGACCGAGGGTCCAGCGATACAGGCCGTCGGCCCGCCGCAGCCGGTATTCGATCTCGTAGGGTTCCCCCGTCTCCAGCGAATGGGCCCAGCGCAGTCGGGCCCGTTCCCGGTCCTCCGGATGGAACATGCCGGCCCAGCCCTCGCCGTCGGTCGAGCCCGTCGGCACGCCGGTGAACTCGTACCAGCGGGCATTGTAATAGTCATGGAAGCCGTCCGGCAGGGTCGACCACACCATCTGGGGCATGGCGTCCGCCAACGCCCTGAACCGGGCCTCGCTGTCCGTCAGCGCATCAGCCGCCGCCGTCAGCCGCGTTGCGGACTCACGGCCCGCGCTGAGCGCGCGCCTCAGTTCCAGCAGGTTCATGACCTGACGCGACAGCACTTCCAGGGTCTCGGCCTGCAGCGCCGTCAGGCCGTCGGGCCTTGGCTTGGTGTCGAGCACGCAAAGCGTGCCGAGCGGCAAACCGTCGGGGCTCTTCAGCAGGACGCCCGCGTAAAACCTCAATCCGTCAGCGGTCGTGACCAGCGGGTTGCATTCAAACCGCGGATCGCTGCTGGCGTCCGGCACCACCAGACGGTCGCGCTCCAGCAGAGCATGGCGACAAAAGGACGTTTCCAGCGGGGTCTCGCGCACGCCGAGCCCGACCTCCGATTTGAACCACTGGCGGTCGGCGTCGATCAGATTGACCACGGCGATCGGCGCTTCGCAGATGCGCGCCACCAGGGCTGTCACGTCGTCGAAGGCGGGCTCTCTCTCGGAGTCCAGGATGTCGTAAGACCGTAGCGCGGCGAGGCGGTCTGTTTCGGTCCAGGGGGTCGTGGTCATCCGGATTCCGCGAGGGGGGTTCCCCTTCGGAACTCCGCAGCTTCACCTAATGCCGCTAAGTCGGGTATGTTGCAAAACATGCCGGGTTTCCCAACCGTCATGGGCCGGGCCGGCCGACCTCTTCAACGGCCATCGGAATGGCACCGGGCGTCTCGCGGGCCGGCGCAGGTTCGGTCGCAGGGGCCTCGAAAGCCGCCATGCGGGCGTTGATCGCGGCGATGTCGTCAGCCGAGGCTTGGCGGCGTCCTCCGAGAGAGGCGACGCCGACGACGCGCGTCTGGCCGTCGATCTCGACGGTCGTCATGGCGTTTCCGCCCGCCGCGGCGGCCTCGGCCAGCGCCTTCTCGGCCTCCGCCGCGGAGACGAGTTGCAGGCGTGGCCGGGCGAACCGGGCCTCGTCGATGCGCGGTTCGCGTCCGGCGTAGCGCTGGCTGAACGCCGCAGGCTCGCCGTAGACGCCCTTCCAGCGATAGAAGATGTGGGCCCCGATCTGGGTCAGCTTGTTGAGCGTCGGCGCCCACCAGGGTCGCACATAGTCCGCGTGGTAGTGGGTCGCCGTGCCGACGGCCGTTGCGACGTGGCCGCCAAGCGCCTGCTCGGCCACCCGGCGGGCGCGCTCCCAAGCCCATGTCACCGGCCCCTGCGCCAGGGCTCCGTCGCAGGTGAAGCTGAACTGACAGCCCGTGGTCCGCTCGGCGCCTTCAAAAACGACACCGCAAACCGTATTGGCGTAGTTCGGATCGCGGACCCGGTTCAACACAACCTGCGCGACGGCCTCCTGCCCATCGGTCGGCTCCAGGGCGGCTTCGTAGTAGACCGCCTGCGTCAGGCATCTCAGGGCCCGCCGGCGATCCTCCGCCGTCGCGGGTGCGAACTTGAACGGTTGGGCTGCGCGCAGGAAGCCGGATACCGGCGTGGCGGCGTTCAGCTTCATCGCCTGAAGGCCGGTGGCCCCGAACTCAAGCCTCGGCCGGCCCGCCAGCGTCAGGGTCTCCCAGCCCGGCGTCAGGCCGTACAGCGCCGGCTGCGGGTCAAAAGGGTCATGCCGCGCGGCAAGGGCGAGCTGCGCGGGATCCATCCTGCGGGTTATGGCCGCCAGCCCCGCCGGACCGAGGTCGCCCCGTGTCAGCTGGCGCACCGCGTCCGCCCGCCGGTCAATCTCCGGGCGAGGGGTAGAACTGGCCGCCATGGCGACGCCGAACGCGGCCAGCACGACGGGGGCGGCGGTCGCGAACCGTCGCCCCTTCGTCAGCACCTCGCTCCAGTCGATCGCGGTCAAACACTGCTCCACCGCGGCCAAGCCCGCGTCATTTCGTACCACTACCCGCCGAGCGGGGCGCTTTTCAGGCCGAAAAGCACCGGTCGGTCAAGTCTCAGCGCCCGCCGAGAGTCGAGCGCAGCATCCAGGCGAACTTCTCATGCGCCGTCAGTCGCTGGGTCATCAGATCGGCGGAGGCCTCGTCACCCGCCTCCGAAGCCGTCTCCAACGCGGTCCGGGCGGTCGCGATCAGCGTCTCATGGTCCTGCATCAGCTCCTTGAGCATCGCCGTGGCGTCCTTCTCGGGATCACCGTCCTTGATCGATGTCAGGTTGCCGAAGGCGGAGTAGCTCTGAGGCGCCAGCACGCCGAGGGCGCGGATGCGCTCGGCGATGTCGTCCAGCGCGTCCCAGATTTCGCGATACTGCTGCTCCAGCAGATTGTGGAAGCTGAAGAACTCCGGACCTCGCACATTCCAGTGATAGCCATGGGTCTTCAGATAGACCGCAAAACTGTCCGCCAGCACCTTTGTCAGCTCCTGCGCCACGTCGGCGCGCTCCTTCTTCGTCAGGCCTGTGTCGATGGTGGCGGTCATTCGGACTCCATTTGGAAAGTCGATCCAGTTTCGGAAATGGGCATCGTCGCCGTCTTCGCCAAGCGCGGCGGGCCGTCAGTCGGAGAAATACCCCGTGCGGCGCTTGGACAAACGCCATGCGTGCCAATACGTTGCTGTGGATCGCGTTCGGCGCGAACGGGGGTATCGTAGTGCAGCGTGACGGCCATCCGAGACGCGGACTCAGCGCCGCCGACGCCGCGTTGACGGCGCTCGCGCGCGTTCCCGCCCGGCCATGGTGGGCGAACATCCTGATCGGTCTCGCGTTCGCATTCGCCGTGCTCAGCGTGCGCTGGGCTCTGAACTTCTGGTATGAAGGCGTCACCGGCTTCATCATCCTGTTGCCCGGGATCGTGCTGGCCGCCCTGGCGGCGGGCAGGGTCGCCGGCGTCACCGCCGTTCTCGCGGCGTTGCTGGGCGGCTGGGTCGTCGCAGGGCCGGACGCAGCCGGGGTCGGTCTGTCGTCACAGCTCGGCCGGATCGCCACTGTCAACTTCATCGTGGTTGGCGTGTTCGTAGCGCTCGTCGCCGCTTCGTTGAGGAAGACCTTGGCGCGGCTCGACCGGTCGGTGGTCGAACTGTCCGCAGCCGATGCGCGGGTGAAAGAGGGCGAGCAACGCTTCCGGCTGATGGCCGATACGGCCCCCTCGCCTGTGTGGATGACCAACGCCGACGCGGAGGTCGAGTTCGTCAATGAGGCGCTGGTCAGATTCTACGGCAAGCCCGCTGACGAAATTCTGGGCCATGTCTGGAAACAGGCGATTCATCCGGACGATCAGGCGACGGTGCAGGCTGCGATGGAGTCGGCGCGCCCCCTGCGCCTGCCGTACGGGTTCGAGGCCCGCTTCCTGCATTCTGACGGCGACTGGCGATGGATGCGCATCTCGGTCAATCCCCGGTTCGACAAGAGCAGCGTCTTCCTGGGCTATGTCGGCATGGCGTTCGACGTCAGCGCGACGCGCGATGCGCTGGACGCTCTGGCCATGCTGGAGCGGCGCCAGACCTTCCTGCTGGCGCTCAGCGATCGTCTCCGCGACCTGGGCACGCCCGAGGCCGTGATGCATGAGGCGAGCCGTTCCGTCGCGGAAAAGCTGGGGGTGGACCGCGTCGGCTATGGCGAGATCGACGAAGAGCTCACGACCATCCGCGTGCGCGGAGCGTGGGCCCGCCCACCCATGGAGGATCTGACGGGCGAATGGCGCATGGATGACTTCGGCCCGGAGTTGATCGAGCGCTTTCGCCAGGGCCAACCGGCGCGCGTCGAGGACACGACGTCAGACCCGCTGACCGCCGGGTCGGCGGCGGCCTTCGCGGCCATCCAGACGCGGTCCGTGCTCGGTGCGCCGGTGATGCGCAACGGTCGGATGCGGTCCCTGCTGTTCGTGCACCACGCGTCCCCGCGCCCATGGTCCGACGAAGAGGTAGGTCTGATCGAGCATGTCGCGGCCCGCGCCTATGCCGAGGTCGAACGCACCCGCGCCGAGGCCGAAGTGCGTGAGAGCGAGGCGCGCTTCCGCGCTATCGCGGACACTGCCCCGGTCCTGATCTGGGTGACCCAGCAGGACCGCACCCGCGCCTTCGTGAATCAGGCCTACGTCGCCTTCAATGGCGGCGGCTACGACGAGGCCCGGCTGGCCGACTGGCGCGCCGTGATCCATCCGGACGACCACGAACGAATCATCAAGGATTCTCTTGCGGGCGAGTCGACGGGCCAGCCTTTTTCGATGGAAGCCCGCTATCTTCGGCACGACGGCGAGTATCGTTGGCTGCGATCCTTCTCGCGACCGCGACTGGGCGCCGACGGCGCCGTGCTGGGTTTCGTGGGCGTCGCCTTCGACGTCACCGACGCGAAAAAGGCCGAAGACGACCTGAAGCGTATCAACGAACTGCTTGAAGACCGGGTCGGCGAGGCGCTGGCGGAGAAGGCCAAGGCCGAGGCCGACCTGATGCACGCCCAGCGCATGGAAGCGGTGGGACGGCTGACCGGCGGGGTGGCCCATGACTTCAACAACCTGCTGACCGTCGTCATCGGGGCATTGGACATCATGCTGCGGTCCCCGAACGACGCCGCCAAGCGCCAGAAGCTGGGCGAGGCCGCCCTGGCGGCGGCGCGACGCGGCGAGGGCCTGACCCACCAGTTGCTTGCCTTCTCGCGGCGTCAAGCGCTGCGGCCCGAACCCATCGACCTGAACGCCCAGATCCGCGAAAGCGAACCCCTCCTCCGGCGCGCGGTGGGAGAGGCCATCGACTTCAAGCTGAAGCTGCGCCGCGGGGGCGCCCGCGTCAGCGTTGATCCCTCGCAGTTCGAGGCGGCCCTCCTGAATCTGGTCGTCAACGCCCGCGACGCCGTGGGTGACAGGGGGGCCGTCAGCGTCCAGACCCTGTCCTGCTCCGTCGAGGCTGGAGAGGTCGCGGATCTGGAGGCCGGCGACTACGTCTGCGTGGTGGTGTCGGACGACGGCGCAGGTATGCCTCCGGAGGTCATCGGCCGGGTATTCGAGCCGTTCTTCACGACCAAGGCCGTCGGCAAGGGGACGGGCCTGGGTCTTAGTCAGGTCTACGGCTTCGCGCGGCAGAGCGGGGGCGCGGCGAAGATATCATCGACGGTGGGCGAGGGCACGGAGATCAGACTCTACCTGCCCCCCCTTGCCTCCGCGGCCGCGGCCAGCCCCGAGGCTGGACCCGGCGCGCCGGCGCCTCTGGCCGAAGGCGGTCGGCTGCTTCTGGTCGAGGACGACGCCAGCGTCGCGGTGGTCGCCCTTGAGCTTCTTGAGGGGCTGGGCCTTGAGGTTCGCACCGTCGAGACCGGGCCACAGGCGCTCGATCTGCTCGCGCGTGAGCAGTTCGACGTGATGCTGAGCGACATCGTCATGCCGGGCGGCATGACCGGGATAGAGCTGGCGCGGCATTGCGAGCGCGACTACCCCGACATGCGGATCGTGCTGACGTCAGGCTACGCCGGTGAAGACGTCGACGCGGCGCTGGCGGACGCGCCGTGGCCCTTCCTGCGCAAGCCCTATTCGGGCGAACAGCTGGCCCGGGTTCTGGGGGATGTGGCGGAGCCGTAGCCCCGCCATCAGGTGATCTAGCGGGACCGCGCCTTGCGGGCCGCGTAGCGCGCATCGCGAGCGGCCTTCTGCTCTTCCTTGGTGAGCTGCTTTCGCTCCTTGCGGGCGGCGCGCTTCTCGGCCTCGACGGCTTCCTGTGCTTCAACGTCGGCCGCCATGCGCGCGGCCTCCTTGTCAGCCTTCTCGCGGCGCGACTCGGCCTTGGCCAATTCGTGCTGCTGTCGAAGGGCTTCTTTTTCTGCGGCCCGTTTAGCGGCCAGCTTGTCGAACTCGGGGTCCGGGGCGGCGGCTTTCGGCTTGAAGCGGGCCAGCAAGGCCTTCTTGGCCTCCTGCTGGGTCGTCAGGCGATCGGTGAAGCCGGTCTGTTTCAGATCTCTCATGCGGAGGGCGTCGATGTCCTTGGGCGGGTTAGGGTGAACGCAAACGGGCCGGGGCAAGCGGTCTCATCCCCGGCGCGTCGGCTAAGCGCATATAGGCGCCGAAATCAAGGAGACCAGCCGGGATCGCTCCCGACCGGCCTCACTACGCGACGAAGTGTGTCAGTTGGGTTTGTTCGCCGAGGCGGCGCCGACGACCCCGCCCACAACGGCCCCAACCGGTCCGGCGACGAGCGCGCCGGCGACCGCGCCGGTGGCGGCCTTTTGATCACGGGTCGTGCCGCAGGCGGCGAGGGCCAGGGCTGCGCACGACACGATGGCGATGGCTGTGAAGCGTTTCATGACGATGGTTTCCTTATGGTGAAGCCTGAACGCCCGCTAGCCGGGCGCGGTTCCGGCTTTGACGGGGGCTGAACGGCTCAGGTTAAGCACTGCGTCGCGAACACTATAGAATGAGCCGTGACGCCTTCGGTGGTGTATGCGCCTCTACGGCCTGTGTAGTCTCTGTGTGGCGCAATACAGTATACCGCGACTCCATTGGCGCGCTTTAAGAAGACGTGTTCATACTCCGAAGCGAGATGCACGCAGGCGTGCCCGTTATGCTGCGCTGCACACAAAATTTGCGAATCAAACACATTGGCGCCACAAATGGCTGGCTTAAGGCGCGTCCTCGACCGCTGGCCCGCTGGCCGACCGTCGATATGTGCGAACGGACGAAGCGCCCGTCTCCGGGTTGGAGAGCGCTCTCCCTTCGCAAGACTACCCGGGGGCGGCATCGCGCCCTGCCGAACAGGACCGAGCTCTTGCCGAACGCCTTCGAGACGTGCGCGAAACACCCTGTCGATCGTCTGGCCCGGATTCGGCCCGGCTCGGCGGCGGTGGCGTTCGGCGCGTTGCTGGGGCTGGCGGTGGGCTGCGCCTATCTGGGCGGGGCGGCGGCCAGGGCCAACACCGTGCGGGCCCAGGCAGAGCGGATTGAGGGAGCCACAGCAGCGGGTTTCACCGAAGAGGCGCTCGCGGCCGCTGCGGGCGGTCTCGACGAAAGCGCTTTGAGCATCGCCCGACGGCACGACCCCTATACTGTCGCCGGCGGAGCCCAGCGGGACCGGCAGGCCGAGCTGCTGACCGCCCGTCTTGAGCAACTCCGCGGGTCCCAGTCCGCGCCCGGTCTCAGCAAGGCCAGCCTCACCGGCCCCGTCGCCGCCCAGCCTTTCCGCCTCGGCGGGGCGTTGGACGCCTCCCGCGACCTCGAATGCCTGACCCAGGCGGCCTATTACGAGGCCCGCGGCGAAGGACGTGACGGCATGCAGGCCGTCGCGCAGGTGGTGCTCAACCGCGCCCGCCATGCCGCCTTCCCCAACACCGTGTGCGGCGTTGTGTTTCAGGGCGCCGGTCGCCGCACCGGCTGCCAGTTCAGCTTCACCTGCGATGGCTCCATGCGCGGCGCAGTCAACCGCGCCGCATGGAACCGGGCGCGGGACGTCGCCTCGAGCGCCCTGTCGGGCCAGGTGTACGCCGCGGTCGGCAACGCCACCCATTTTCACACAACCGGCGTCTCGCCCGGCTGGCGCAACGCGCTCGTGCGGGTCAACCAGGTTGGCGACCATCTGTTCTACCGCTTCGGTGGACGCTCGGGCTCGCGCGGCGCCTTCGCCTACGCCGCCCGTCCGTCGACCGCCGTTGCGGCGCCCCGCCTGATCCAGGCCAGCATGGACCCCACCAGCGCCGTCCGCGACGCCGGAGCGGTGGCCTACACCCTTCTGGTCGGTTCGGACACCGGAAGCACCGCGCCGGCGGCGGTCGCTGCGCCTGCCGCTGCACCCAGCCCGGCCCCGGCGTCTGCGGCCCCCGCTCCGGTCACGGTCGAGACCACAACGCCAGTCACGGCCGCTTCGCCCGCCTGATATCAGACGTCCCGGTCGCCCTTGCTCGATCGGTGATCGTCGTCGTGACTATGCTTCAGGTCGCGCTCGCCGCCGCCGCCCGAGACCTTGCTGTTCTTCGGATTGGTTGGGCCGCCCTCGCGCGGATCCTCGAACTTGGGCGGCTCCTGATTGGCGTTCTGATGGCTTGAGCCGGGGCCGCCCCAGCGCTTCTCGTCCACGGGCTCGGGCGTGTGCTGATTGTTGTCCATGATCAACGGTCCTGCTGGTAGCCTTGGTGGGTTGTGTTCTGCTTGATGTCGCCGAACCGGCCCTGCTGGTCGGTGTTCACGTCAGCATCGCCAGGCTGACCGTCCCGTACGTCGGTGCGCAGGTCGCGGCGATCCGCGCCCTCCCCTTCGACGTCGGACTTCTGGCCTGCGAAGCTGGCCTGGTCTTTCGGAATCTTGGGCAACTTGCTCACGGGGGCGCTCCTCTGAATCGTGAGGAAAGAACGGTCCCGGCGAGGGCGCGTTCCCTATTGCACCGCTTCAGAGCGCGTCGAGACCGATGTCCAGCGAGGGCGCCGAGTGGGTGAGGGCGCCCACGGAGATCACGTCCACGCCTGTTTCGGCGATACCCCTGACGGTATCGAGGGTGACCCCGCCGGAGGCTTCAAGCACTGGCCGGCCATGCGCCGAAGAAGCGGCGCGGGCGACCGCCTCGCGCAGCATCGGCAGGGTGAAGTTGTCGAGCATGATCACGTCCGGCCGCTCGGCCAGCGCCTCGTCGAGCTGGTGCAACCCGTCGACCTCGACTTCCAGCTTCATCAGGTGGCCGACCGCCGCCCGGGCCCGCCGGATCGCCTCGCCGACGCCGCCGCACACCGCCACGTGGTTGTCCTTGATCAGGATGGCGTCGTCGAGACCGAAACGATGGTTGGCGCCGCCGCCGCGCTGGACCGCGTGCTTCTCCAGCGCCCGCAGGCCGGGCGTCGTCTTGCGAGTGTCGGCGATGCGAGTACCGGTCCCGGCGACGGCATCGACATAGGCGCGGGTCAGGGTCGCGACCCCGCAGAGCCGCCCCAGCAGGTTCAGCGCTGTGCGCTCCGCCGCGAGGAAGGCGCGTGCGTCCGCCTCGGCCTCGGCCAGCACAGCCCCGGCTGCGAAGGCGTCGCCGTCCTGAAGCGTCAGGGTGATGTCGGCCTCCGGGTCCAACGCCAGAAGGCTCAGCCGGACACATGCCAGACCCGCCGCCACACCGGGCTTGCGCGCCACGAAGGCCGCGCGCATCCGGGCGCCTTCCGGAATGCAGGCCTGACCGGTCACGTCTCCAGCGCGGCCCAGATCCTCGGTCAGCGCTATCAGGACCACCGGCTCGATCAGCAGGTCAGGCAGTTGTCGGATCACGTCGTCATCCTGCGAGAGCGGGGGCGGAAACGGTCTGCGTCAGACGCAGGCGGGTGTGCTCCGCCTTCGCCTCGGTGGCGGGATAGTCGCTGCGGAAATGCCCGCCCCGGCTCTCGCGTCGTTCCAGCGCGGCGACCGCGATCAGGCGAGCGGCGATCAGCGGCAGAGCCGGTCCGGCGGTCTGCTCCAACGCATCGATCACCTCAAGCGCGCGCGTAAGGCCGGCGCGATCGCGCACCACGCCGACATCCGCGCTCATGGCCGCTCTGAGCTCTTGCAACTGGGCTCCCGAAAGATCGGGCGCGACGGGACTGGCGCGTGCGAGACCGTCGATTCCGTCCATCGCGGCCGCCGCGCGGCCGGTGCGGCGACCGAAGGCGGCGGCCTCGAGCAGGGAGTTGGACGCCAGCCGGTTGGCGCCGTGGACGCCGGTAGCGGCGCACTCGCCGACGGCGAACAGGCCTGGAAGGCTCGTCCGGCCGTCCGGGGCCGCCACGACGCCCCCCATGTGAT
>DASRWP010000436.1:0-2855 GCA_035654535.1 Brevundimonas sp. | reverse complement strand
GGTTCTCGAAGGTCGAGGGGCCGGGCGGCAGGGTGGAGATGTATTCCGCATCCAGCGAAAACTCGCCGCGATTGCGGTCGAGCCGAAGCTCGGTGGTCCAGTCGTGGCCTTCGCCGAAGGTGCGCAGGACACGCCCCGTGGCGCCGGCGCTGTTGCCCTGGAAGCTGAACGCGCCGTCGCGGACGTAGCGGCTGATCGGCACGCCGGCGCCGGTGTCAACCTCATAGGTCTCGAGGCCGGTTCCGCCGTTGTCGATATTGTTGCCGCGCAGCTCGCCCGTCAGCAGAAGCCGGTCGCTGAGCCGGTACTCGGCCCCAAGGCGCGCGAACTGGACGTCGGAATCACCGTCGATGTCCTGTGTCTGGCGGGTGGTGCGGACGACGGCGCCGGTGACCGGGTTCAACTGTTCACGCAGCCGTTCGGCCTCCTGCAGCGCCTTGTCGTGACGCGCGCCGATGTCGCCTGAGAGGGTCAGCCGGTCTCTGGCCCAGGAGCCGCTCGCTCCGAGGTTCCAGCGGCCATGATCGCCGACGTTGGCGCGGATCGATCCCGTGGTGACCGAGCCCGCCCGCACGGTGGTGGGCTTGGTGATGAGATTGATCACGCCGCCCGTGCCCTCGGGGCTGTAGGCCGCCGACGGATTGGTCATGACCTCGATGCGGGCGTACTGGTCGGCGGGCAGCTGAAGCAGCGCCTGGGCCCGGCCCTCGCCCGACAGGACGCCGGACGGGCGGCCATCCACCAGAATGGTGACGTTTCCGTCGCCGCGCAGGGTGACGTTGCCCTGCGGATCGACGTCGACCGAAGGCACGTTGCGCAGGGCGTCCGCGAGACTGCCGCTCGCGGCCTGAAGGTCGTTGGCGAGGCTGTAGCTGGTCGAGTCGATGGAGGCGCGCACGTCGGAAGCGCGGCCGCTGACGACCACGTCGCCGACGCGGGCGGGTTCCCCCGCGGCCGGAGGAGTCTGCGTAGCGGGGGCGGGCCGCGCCGGCGGCGAGGCCTGCGCCGGCGCGGGCGTGGCAGGCGTCTGGGCCAGGGCCGCGCCGGCCGGAGTCGACAGCGCAGTGCCGATCATGAACAAAAGTTTAACTGATTTCATGAGCCCGTAACCATGTAGAAGCGCCCCACCGGCATAATCCGGCTTCAGCGCTGCAAGTATCAGCGGCTCAGGCACCTTGACAGTTACTTCGGTGTCATCTTGCGGGCGCGAAGGGGGCGTGGGCATGGGCGGCGTCTCCTTGGGCGGGCGGGGCGTGGCCCTGTCGCCGGAGGAGGCGCAGAACGGGGCGTGAGGGGCATGAGCGGAGGGTGAGCAATCGCTGAAAAAAGTCCCCCTGCCCCCAGAATGGAGCTCGCATTGGCGCTGGCGGACCTGCGGGACCCGGGCTAGCTTTTCGCCCTCGTCCGGAGCCTCCATTCATGTCGACCCGCCTGACGCGCCGCAGCGCGCTGATTACGTCCGCCGCCGGCGCCGCGGCCCTGCCGTCACGCGGCTGGGCCCAGGCCGCCAACGACGCCGCGTCGCTGGCGGATCAGGTGGACGCCTTCGTCAGGCGGACGATGGCCGCCTTTCCCGACCAGCCGGCGGTGTCGGTGGCGTTGGTCAAGGACGGACAGGCGGTGCTGACGAGGGGCTATGGGGTGCGCGCGACCGGCGGCGCGCCGGTGGACGAGCACACCCTGTTCGCCATCGCCTCCAACACCAAGGCTGTCACCTGCGCCGCGCTGGCCATCCTGATCGACGAGGGCAAGGTGAAGTGGGACGCCCCGGTGCGGACCTATCTGCCGGGCTTTACGCTGTCGAAGCCCGAGTTGAACGACATGGTCACGGTGCGCGATCTGGTCAGCCACCGGATCGGATTCGGGCTGGGGGCCGGCGACCTGCTGTTCTGGCCGAACAGCGACCGAACCCGGGCGGAGATCATGGCGGCGATCCCGCACGTGCCCATCGAGGACAGTTTCAGGACCAGCTATCACTACTGCAACCTGATGTTCGTCGCCGCGGGCGAGGTGGTGGCCGCCGCCTCGGGGATGCCGTGGGAGGCGTTCGTCCAGACGCGCATCCTGAACCCGCTCGGCATGACCGAGACCTTGCCGGTCATGACCACCGCAGACCCGGCCAGGTCGGCGCTGCCGCACGGCCGGATCGGGCCGCCGCTGCGCTATCAGGGGCCCATGCAGACGATTGCCCGCTCGATCCAGGAGGTCTGGGACTGGGCCGCGGCCGGGGCCGCCGGCGGGTTCGTGACCACGCCTGTTGACTGGGCCAAATGGATCGCGGTGCAGCTGGCGCGCGGGCGCCTGCCCGACGGTTCCCGCCTGTACTCTGAAGCCCGCGCCAACGAGATGTGGCGACCGAACATCCTGATCTCCAACTCGGCCGGACCGACGGCGCAGCTGCCGGGCCGCGCCATCGCCTCGACCTATGCGACCGGCTGGCAGGTGCAGGACTATCGCGGCGAGCGGATGGTCACCCATGGCGGCGGCGCGCCGGGGTTCGTGTCGGGCACGGTGCTGGTGCCGGGCCGCAACGCCGGCTTCAGCTATTTCACCAATGCGGAAGAAGGCTTCCTGACGCGGGCCCTGCGCAGCGGCATCACCGACATCGTGATGGGCAAGGCGGACTTCGACTGGGTTGCCGACGGAATCCGGCTGAAGACCGAAGGTGACGCCAAATCCATCGTCGCTGCGGCGGAGATCGACGCGAAACAGGCGGCCGGGGCGGCGCCCTCGCTGCCGCTGGAAGCCTATGCCGGGACGTGGCGCGATCCCTGGTATGGCGACATCCTGATCGAGCCGCGCACGACGGGACGCGGACGCAACCGCCGTACGGGCCTGTGGCTGTCCTTCAGCCG
>DASRWP010000435.1:0-4055 GCA_035654535.1 Brevundimonas sp. | reverse complement strand
CGCGTGGCGAACCATGTCGATGGCCTTGTCGGTCGCCGACGATCCGGACCCGGCGATGACCCACACCCGCCCTGCGGCGGCGGTCACGCAGAGCTCAACGACCCGCTTGTGCTCTTCCGGACGAAGCGAGGCGCTCTCGCCGGTGGTGCCCATCGGCACGACGCCGTGAACACCTGCCGCGATCTGGCGTTCCAGAAGCCGCACGAAGGAGTCTTCGTCCACGTTTCCGTCACGAAGAGGTGTGATCAGGGCGGTGATCACGCCCTTGAACAAGGGGGCGGTCATTGGGACAGAAGATCCTGCGTGGGAACGGGCGGCAGACGCCGCGACAAGCGCCGGAGGGTAGGTTGCCGGTCCGCCGACCGCAACCGCGAGACATGGAGTTCGGACACGTAATGATCGCCGCCAGCCTGACCGCCGCCCTGGCCCTGCTCTCTTCAGCCTCCGAGCAGCCCCCGGTTCCCCAGGAGAGACCCTACGGCGCAGTTTCGCCGGGTTCGGTCAACAATCAGGCGCGCACGCTCAGCGAAAGCGATGCGGCCGCGTTTCGCGAAGGGCTTGCGGCGGCTCGCGCCCGCGACGTGATTGGAGCCCGGAGCGCCGCGTCCCGCATCGGCGACCCCGCCGCACGCAAGCTGGTGGACTGGGCCTTGCTGGACACGTCGGCGGAGCAGTTGTCGTGGAGCGACCTGTCGGTCGCCGAGACCGCCTTCGCCGGCTGGCCCCGAGGCGAGAGCCGGCGGATGGCCGCCGAGCGCGCGCTCGACCTTGCCAACCCCGGACCCGACGTCGTCCTCGGCTATTTCGACGCGGGCCGCCCGGTGTCGGTTCAGGGCGCCATCGCCCTGGCGAACGCCCTCGAGCAGCGCGGCCGCGGCGAGGAGGCCCGGCAGCTGATCAGCGAATGGTGGCGCACGCGATCGTTCGATGACGCCGCGCAGACCCGGATCCTGACGCGCTGGGACGGCTGGCTGACGCAGGCCGATCACGACGCGCGTCTGGGCGTGCTTCTGTCGGGCCCGCACGGGCCCGCGACCCGGGCCATGGTCCAGCGGGCGTCGCCGGGTCGGCGCGCCGTGGCCGAGGCGGCGATGGCCCTGCGGACCGCCTATAGCCCGGACGGCGTCGTAGCCGGTCTGAGCTCCTCTCAGGCGATGGACCCGGCGGTCGTGCTGGAGCGGGTTCGCATCTTGCGCTCGCAGACACGGCAGTCAGAGGGCTTCGCCCTGCTGAGCGCCCTTCCCGCCGCCCCGTCTCACACCGAAGGCCAGAACACGCTCTGGAGCGAGCGTCGCAACTACTTCCTCGACGCCCTGCAACGCCGTAACTGGCAGGCGGCCTACGACTCCATGGCCGGGCACGGCTTTCCTTCCGGCGAGCGCAAGGTCGACGCCGAGTTTTTCGCTGGCTGGGTGGCGCTGACGAAGCTGAATGATCCAGCCCGGGCGGCGCGCCATTTCGAGATCCTGCGCCAGTCCTCATCCACACCGATCACCCAGGGACGCGCCCTGTACTGGCTGGGCCGCGCGGCCGAGGCGCAGGGAGCCACGCCGCAGGCCGTCGAGCTCTATCGGGCCGGCAGCCAGCACATCCAGACCTTCTACGGACAGCTCGCCGCCGAAAAGGCAGGGCAGACGACGATCACCCTGCCCGGCGACCCCGACCCGACCGCGACGGAGAGATCTGCCTTTGAGGGCAATGAGATGGTGCGCGCGCTGCGCGTGCTGGGTGAGACGGGCGAGAGCAGCCTGTTCCGGGTGTTCGCCTATCAGTTGGACGATGACCTGCCGGGCGCGGCGCAACTGGCCCTGCTGATGGACCTCTCGCGAGCCTACGGCGAGGACTTCACCGCCATGATGGTCGGGCGGGCCGCCAGCCAGCGCGGTTTCCTGATGCCTGAGCGCCAGTATCCCATCCGCATCCCCCCGCAGGTCGGAGGCGCAGCGCCGCTGGAGTTCACCCTCGCGATCACCCGCCAGGAATCCAGCTTTGACCCCCGCGCCCGCTCGGGCGCCGACGCCCGCGGCATGATGCAGTTCCTGCCGTCCACCGGCGCCATTGTGGCCCGTCAGCTCGGCATGCCGTTCTCGGCCGAACGGCTGTGGGACGCCGACTACAATATGACGCTGGGCAGCTACCATCTCGGCGACCTCACGCGACGGTTCGGCGGCTCAATGCTGTTGACAACGGTCGGCTACAACGCCGGACCGGCCCGCCCGCCCCAGTGGATCGCCCGCTGCGGCGATCCCCGCGCCGCCAGCGTGGACCCCGTCGATTTCATCGAATGCGCGCCATTCACCGAGACACGCAACTACATGATGCGGGTGATGGAAAACATGCAGGTCTATCGCGCCCGGCTGAACGGCGGCACGGCGCCGCTTACCCTGTCGGCGGATTTGCGCCGCGGGACGCCGGCGGGCCCGGCGCCCTACACCAGCTACGAGCCGGAAACGGACTCGGGACCGACGCCCTACTCGCCCGACTGACGCCGGCCCGCCGCCAGCAACGGGCCGCCGGGCGCGTCGATCCAGGCTCCCGTCAGGCCGAACACCTCTGCCATGACCGAGGGAGCCAAGGCGTCCAGCGGCGTCCCGCTGGCGATCGTGCGGCCTCGGTGTAGCACGATCACGCGGTCGGCGAAGCGAGCGGCCAGCGTCAGGTCGTGCAGGCTCAGGAGCACCGCCTGACCGGCTCGCGCGCGGGCCTTCAGCCGGTCAAGCACCAACAGCTGAGCGTCCGGATCCAGCCCGGCGATCGGCTCGTCCACCAGCAGGGAGCGGGTGTCGGTCGCCAACGCACGCGCCAACAACACCCGGGCGCGCTCGCCGCCCGACATCTCGGCCACGCCACGCTCCGCGAGACCTCCGCCCTCGACCTCCTCCAGCGCCGCCAGCGCCCGCCGCCGGGCGTCGGCGCCCGAGAGAAAGGGCGCGCCCAGCGCCGCCACATCGACAGCGGGCATATTCCAGGCGATCCGCCGTTCCTGCGGCAGGTAGGCCGCGCGCTCGGCGCGAGCTCGCGGCGACAGGCGAGCGACGTCTTGACCCTCGAGCCGGGCCTCGCCTTGCGAGAGGGGCAGCAGACCGGCCAGCGACCTTATGGCGCTCGATTTACCGGCTCCGTTCGGCCCGACGACGGCCACCAGCTCGCCGTGCGCGACCGACAGGCTGACCTCGTCGAGGACGCGCCGGCTATCCAGCACGGCCGTCGCGCGGATCAGCGCCAGCGCGCTCATAGCCGCCACTCGCGGGCCGCCCGCCACGCGATCAGCGCGAACAGAGGCGCGCCCACGAGGGCCGTGAACACGCCCAGCTTCAGTTCCTGATCGGTCGGCGTCACGCGCGTAAGCAGGTCCGCAAGCGTCAGCATCAGCCCGCCCGCCAGCGCCGAAGGCAGCAGCAGGCGACCGGGATCGCCCCGCGTCGTCGCCCGGACAAGATGGGGCGCCGCCAGACCGACAAAGCCGATAACCCCGGCGACGGCCACCGCCGCTCCCGTCGCCACAGCAGTAGACAAAAGGGCCATCACCCTTAACCGCGCCATCGGCAGACCGGAGGCGCGGGCGGTCTCCTCGCCGAGGCTCAGCATCCGCAAGCCGGGCGCGGCCGCCGCCGCGAGGGCCGCCGAAAGCAGCAGCGCCGGCGCGACCCATGCCACGTCGAACCAGCTTCGGTTCTGGACCGAGCCCAGCAGCCAGTTCATCACCTCGGCCGTGGCGATCGGCGACGGCGAGAGATTGAAAATCAGCGCCGTCGCCGCACCGGCGAAGCTTGAGAGCGCCACGCCGAACAGGATCAGCGCTTCGGGAGACCGCACCCGGGCGGCGAACATCATGAGGAGGAGGCCCGCCAGGCCGCCCCCCGCCAGAGCCGCCGCCTCGACCGCGCCCGGCACGGCCGCAGCACCCAGAACGATGGCGGATGCGGCGCCAAAAGCTGCGACGGCGGAGACCCCCAGGACTCCCGGGTCAGCCAGCGGATTGCGTAGCAGACCCTGCATGACGGCCCCGGCCAGACCCAGCGCGGCGCCGACCAGCATGGCGGTCAGCGTTCTGG
>DASRWP010000434.1:0-2619 GCA_035654535.1 Brevundimonas sp. | reverse complement strand
CGCGCCCGTTCCACCAGCGCCGCCAGCAGCGCCCGCCCGACACCCTGACCGCGCGCGCCGGCTTCGACATAGATCGAGCCTTCCACTCCGTAGCGGTACGCCGGTCTGGGCCTGAAGGGGGACAGGTAGGCGTAGCCGGCGAACCGGTCCTCAGCTTCCGCCACCAGCCACGGCAAGCCGTGTCCGCGGACCTGCGCCATCCGCCGCGCCATCTCCGGCACGGAGGGAGCGGTCGCCTCGAACGTGGCTGTGCCGCAAGTGACCTCGATTCCATAGAGGGCGGCGATCGCCGGGATGTCCGTCTCGACAGCGTCCCGCAAGATCAAACGCATCGCTCTGGCCCTTCTGGGCTGGTCCGGTCAGACCCGCTCCCACCCCTTGTCGATGGCCCAGATTGCAAAGGCGTAATCATGTGCGACCTCCTTGAGGAAGTCGAACCGACCCGATGAGCCGCCGTGGCCGGCTTCCATGTTGATCTTAAGCAGGACAGGCTTGCCCGACGTCGTCGCCGGCCTCAACCTGGCGACCCACTTCTGCGGCTCCCAATAAGTGACCCGGGGGTCGGACAAACCGCCCGTCGCCAGGATCGCCGGATAGGCGCGAGGAGCCACCTGATCGTAAGGGCTATAGCTCATCATGTAGTCGTAGGCTTCGGCGTCCTCGAGCGGATTGCCCCACTCGGGCCATTCGGGCGGCGTCAGGGGCAGGGTGGTGTCGCTCATCGTGTTGATCACGTCGACGAACGGCACCTGGCCGATGATACCGGCCCAAAGCTCGGGACGCATGTTCGCGACCGCGCCCATGAGCAGGCCGCCGGCCGAGCCGCCTTGAGCCACGATGTGTCCCGCTCTGCCATGACCGGTGGAGATCAGGTGCTCCGCCGCGGCGATGAAGTCGGTGAAGGTATTCTTCTTGGTGAAGCGGCGTGCGTTCAGGAACCAGTTCCAGCCCTTGTCCGAGCCGCCCCGGATATGGGCGATGGCGTAGATCCAACCCCGGTCAACCAGAGACAGCCGGTTGGTGCTGAAACTGGCCGCCATCGGGATGCCGTAGGAGCCGTAGCCGTAGAGCAGCAGCGGGGCAGAACCGTCCACCGGCGTCGATTTGCGCCGCAGCACGGTCACCGGCACCAGCTCGCCGTCGGCCGCGGGTGCGTTCAGCCGCTCGACGACATAGTCGGCCGGATTATGGCCCGACGGCACCTCCTGCACCTTGCGCAGGGTCCGGGCCCGGGTCCGAAGGTCGTAGTCGTATGTCGAGGTCGGCGTCGAGGGCGAGTTGTAGCCGTAGCGCATGACCGTGGTGTCGAATTCCGACGCCCCGCCTAATGATAGTGAATAGGCGGGTTCGTCCACCGCGATCTCGTGCTCAACCCCGGCCCGATCGCGAACGACGATGCGGGTGTTGGCGTCGGCCCGCTCCTGGCGACCGATGAAGTCCTTCACCAGCGCGACGGATTCGATAAAGCGGCCCGGGGCGTGCGGCACGAGGTCCGTCCACTGGGCCCTGCCCGGGTTGTTCGTGGGCGCCTCGACGATCTTGAAATCGACGGCGTCGCCGGCGTTGGTCCGGATCACCCAGCGATCGCCCCAGTGGTCCGCCTCGTACCTCCGGCCCACCTCCCGAGGGTCAAGCACGACAGGCTCCGCCGTCGGCGTCGCAGCCGGAATGATCCGGCCTTCCGACGTTTCCTGGTTGGCGATCGAGATCAGGATGAAGGCGTCGTCCGCTGTCCGCCCGACCCCCAGGAACATGCCCTCGTCCGCCTCGTCATAAACAAGCGTGGCCTCGCCCCCGCGCGCCGGACGGCGGAAGATCTTGTCAGGCCGGCCGTTGTCGTCGCGGTTGGTCCAGAAAATCCACTGACTGTCGGGCGAGAAGGCAAAGTCGCCGGTGGCCGAGCCGATCGGATCGGGCAGAATCTGGCCCGTTCCCAGATCCCTGACGAAAATCTGATGCACTTCCGAGCCTTGCGCATCTTCCGCGTAGGCGAACAGGTCGTGGTCGGGGCTGTGATCGGCGGCCGACACCTCGGAGTAGGCCTTGCCCTCCGCAAGAGCGTTGCCGTCCAGCAGCGTTACCGCGTCGCCACCCGCCCGCGGGCGGCGCATGTAGCGGGGGTGCTGATCGCCCGTCCGGTATTCGACGTAGTACTCCCAGGCGCCGTCGGGGGAGGGGACGGAGGAATCGGCTTCCTTGATCCGCCCCTTCATCTCCTCGAACATCTGCGTCTGGAGGGGGAGGGTCGAGGCCATCATCGCCTCGCGGTAGGCGTTCTCGGCCAGCAGCTGCTCGCGCACATCGGCCCTGAGCACGGTAGGGTCGCGCAGGACCGCCTGCCAGTTGTCGTCCTTCATCCACTGATAGTCGTCGGTGCGCACGCGGCCCAATTGCTCGATAGTCACCGGGATCTTTCTGGCGACGGGGGGGACGGGCGCACCTTGGGGCATTGAGGCTCCGGCTGGTCGGGCTTGGACGGGAAGGGCGAGCACGCCGCCGGCGAGGGCGGCGGCGGAGGTGGCGAGCAGGTCGCGGCGATTCATGGCAGGGCCCCGGTGACGAACGGCGACCTTGTGCGTTCTCTCCCGCCTCCATTTGTTCATTTGACGGCGGCGGGAG
>DASRWP010000433.1:0-4430 GCA_035654535.1 Brevundimonas sp. | reverse complement strand
CGACGCCACCGAAGGGGCCTTCGATGAGAGCATCCGCCACGCCTTGACCAAGCTGGCGCAAATCCATCTGACGACGAACGAAATCTCGGCGCGCCGGGTGCGGCAGATGGGCGAAGCGCCCGAGCGGGTCCATGTGGTGGGCAGTCCTGGACTGGATCAGCTCAGGCGGCTGCCGCTGCTCGATCGCCCGGCGCTGGGGGCCGCGCTCGGCGCGCCGCTCGGCAAGCGCAATGTACTTGTGACCTTCCACCCGGTGACCCTCTCGCCTGATCTCGGACTGCACGAGTTTCGCGCCCTGCTGCAGGCGCTCGACGAGCTGGGAGCGGAGACGGTCAAGTGGATCACCCGCCCCAACGCCGATCCCGGCCACGAAGCGCTCGAGGCAGCGCTGGACGACTGGGCCCGGGCCCGCGCGGACGCCCATGTCTTCGCCTCGCTCGGCCAGTTGCGCTATCTGTCGCTGATGGGGCAGGTGGACGCGGTGGTCGGCAACTCTTCCAGCGGACTGTATGAAGCGCCGTCCCTCGGCGTGCCGACGGTCGACATGGGCGACCGGCAGAAGGGGCGGACCGCCGCCGCCTCCGTCATTCACTGTGCGCCAGAGGCAAGTGCGATCGCGGCGGCGTTGGAACGCGCTTTCGCCTTCGACTGCACCGGCGTGGTGAACCCCTACGGCGACGGCTTCAGCGCCGGGCGGATCGTTCAGGTCTTGAGGAACGCGCCGCCGAGCGAGGCGCTGATCGCCAAACGCTTCCACGAGTTCGCCGGATGAGCGGCCGCGTCTTCGTCATCGCCGAGGCCGGCGTGAATCACGACGGATCGCTGGACGACGCCCGGCGCATGATCGACGTCGCGGCGGCGGGCGGCGCCGACGCGGTCAAGTTCCAGACGTTCCGGGCGGAGGAGCTGGTGACCCGGCGCGCCGGCAAGGCCGCGTACCAAACCCGCAACACCGGAGAGGACGGCGGCCAGATGGCCATGCTGAAGGCGCTGGAGCTGGATCGGGACGCGCATCGCGCGCTAGCGGCCCACAGCGCGGCGAGCGGCGTCCGCTTCATGTCCACGGCGTTCGATCTGGACAGCCTTGCCTTTCTGAACACCCTGGACATGCCGGCGGTCAAGATCCCCTCGGGCGATCTGACGTGGGGATATATGCTTCTGGAGGCGGCGCGGCTGGATCGGCCGCTGATCGTCTCGACCGGCATGGCCTCCATGGACGAAATCCGCGACGCCCTGTCGGTGATCGCCTTCGGTCTGACGCGCCCGGGTGTGCCCAGAGACCTCGAAGAGCTCAAGACCGCCCTCGCCAGCGGCGAGGGTCAGGCGCGGCTGCGGGAGCGGGTGACGCTGCTGCACTGCACGACCGAGTATCCCGCACCGCTCGCCGACGTGAACCTGCGCGCCATGGACGTAATGGCCGAGACCTTCGGGTTGAAGGTCGGCTATTCCGACCATACGCTGGGAACCAGCGTGGCCATCGCCGCAGTGGCCCGAGGAGCGACGGTGATCGAGAAGCATTTCACCCTCGACCGCACCCGGCCCGGCCCGGACCACGCCGCCTCTCTTGAGCCTGACGAATTGACAGCGATGATTGCGGCCATTCGCGAGGTGGAAACGGCGCTGGGGCAGGCGGTGAAGGCTCCCTCGGCGGTGGAGCTGCCGAACCGGGCTATCGCCCGCCGCAGCCTGGTGGCGGCGCGCCCGATCGCGGCGGGGGAGGCGCTGAGCCTGGACAACCTGACCGCCAAGCGGCCTGCCGACGGCCTGTCGCCCATGGCCGTCTGGCCGTTGCTGGGACAGCCCGCGAACCGCGCCTATGACGCGGACGAGGCGATCGAGGCATGAGCGCGCGGTCGGTCATCATCGTTGGGGCGGGGGGACACGGGATGATCCTGGCCGACGCCCTGCTGGCGGAGGGGCGGCGGGTGCTGGGGTTCTCCGACGCGGTGCGCGCAGGAGAACTAGCGCCTCTGCCGGGGCTGGAGATCATCGTCGGCGACGACGACCTCGATCCCGACGGCGGCTACGATCTGGCCAACGGGATCGGCGGCACGGGGGACCGGGCCGGCCGCGATCTCCGTCGCACCGTGCAGACGCGGTTGGAGGGGAGGGGCTTTCGCTTCACCGGCGTGCGCCACCCCTCGGCGGTCGTCTCTGCGCATGCCGATCTCGCCCCCGACGTGCAGGTGATGGCCGGCGCGGTCGTTCAGGCGACCGCCGGCATCGGCGCCGGCTGCATCGTCAACACTGGCGCGATCGTCGAGCACGGATGCGAACTCGGCGCCTTCGTTCACTGCGCTAGCGGATCTGTGCTCTGCGGCGACGTGCACGTCGGGGACGGCGGTCACGTCGGGGCAGGGGCGGTGATCCGGCAGGGCGTGCGCCTTGAGGCGGGCGTCGTCGTCGGCGCGGGCGCGGTGGTACTGGATGCGGGCTCCGGTCCGGGCGCGTTGATCGGCGCCCCGGCCAGACGCAGGGAGATGACATGAAGGCGTGGGAAAAAGCCCTGATCGGGCCGGAAGCGACCTTCCGCAACGCGCTGGAGTCGATCGACGCCACCGGCGCCGGAATCGCCCTGGTGGTCGACGGCGACCGCCGGCTTCTCGGGGCGTTGTCGGACGGCGATCTGCGTCGGGCCCTGATCCGTGGCGCCGGTCTCGAAGACACGGCCGCCGCCGCCGCCAACCGCAAGCCGGTGTGCGGGCGGGACGATCAGGACCGCGCGGCCACCCTGGCCCTGCTGCGGGCGCACAGCCTTCGGCAACTGCCGATTCTGGACGCCGCCGGTCGGGTCGTCGGTCTGGTCACGCCGGCGGACTTCCTCGACATCCGCGCGCGCACCAATCCGGTGGTGATCATGGCCGGCGGCAAGGGCGAGCGGCTGGCGGAGCTGACCCGCGACACGCCCAAGCCCATGCTCAAGGTCGGTTCGCGGCCGATCCTCGACACCATCGTCGGCGGTCTGGCCGGCCAAGGGTTCCGCAACTTCTGGCTGGCGGTGAACTACAAGGCCGACCAGATCGAGGACCACTTCGGCGACGGCTCGGCGCTGGGCGTCGATATCCGCTACCTGCGCGAGGCCAAGCCGCTGGGCACCTGCGGCGCGCTCGCCCTGCTGCCCCGGCCGGACGAGCCCTTCGTGGTCACCAACGGCGACGTCCTCGCCAAGGCCGACTACAGCCATGTGCTGGACTCGCACCTGCAGTCGGACGCCCAGGCCACGGTGGTGGTGCGCGACTACCAGATGCAGGTGCCGTTCGGCGTGGTCGCCTCGGACGGCGCACAGGTCACCCGCATTGAGGAGAAGCCGACCCGCAACTACACCATCAGCGCCGGCGTCTATGTGCTGTCGCCTCAGGTCCTCGACCTTGTGCCCGCCGACACCTTCTACGACATGCCCGCCCTGATCGCGGACATGATCGCGCGAGGCCGGCCAGTGCGCCAGCAGCGCGCCGAGGGCTACTGGATGGACATCGGACGGGCGCCGGACTATGCGCAGGCCAACGCGGATTTCGGCGCGGTTTTCGAGGGTTAGGGCCAGTCCGGCGCCCTTTTGCGGACGCAAGGGCAGGCTAGGTCAGCGCCCCGCTGCCGGGCTGAACGAAGACGACGGGCGCCGCCGGAGGCGGACGCAAGGGACTTCATGATCTCCACTCTGTTCAGGAAAAAGAAGAAGGCCGCGACCGCCGCGCCGACGAACCCGTGCGTGCCCGACGGCGTGATCGCATGGGCGATCGGCGACATCCACGGCCGTCTGGATCTGCTGAGGCCCTTGGTTGAGGCCATCATGGCCGACGCCGCGGCCAGCGACGCCGACCGCAAGGTCGTGATCTTCCTGGGCGACTACATCGACCGCGGCCCCGAGTCACGCGGCGTGATCCAGTACCTCGCGGCCCTGCCGAAGAACGCCGGGATCGAGTGGCGCTTCCTGAAAGGCAACCACGAGGAAGCCATGCTCGACTTCCTCGACGACCCGAGCACCGGTCCGACCTGGTGTGAATACGGCGGCGACGCGACATTGGCGTCGTACGGGCTGCGGCTGCCGCAGATGAAGCACAAGCCCGAGGCGTGGAAGCATGTCGCGGACGACCTCGACCACAAGGTGACCCCGGCGGAGCTGGAGTTTCTGCAGGGGCTGGAGCTCAGCCTGTCAATCGGGGACTACTTCTTCGCCCACGCCGGGGCGCGGCCGGGGATACCGCTGGACCAGCAGTCGGAGCGGGATCTGATGTGGATCCGGAACAGCTTTCTCGACAGTGGTGTTGAGTTCGAAAAGGTGGTCGTACACGGGCATACGCCGACAGCGGAGGTGTATTCCGACCGGCGGCGGATCGGGGTGGATACGAAGGCGTATGAGAGCGGCCGCCTCACTGCCGCGTACTTTGTGAAGGGTCAGGTAAAGCACCTCGAAGCGGCGCTCCGCGAGGGGG
>DASRWP010000432.1:0-2395 GCA_035654535.1 Brevundimonas sp. | reverse complement strand
GCGGGACATGACCCTGCTGCCGACGGCGCAGGGGCTGGCGGTCGAGAGCCGCGCCGCCGACCTTGGCGTGCTGGCCGAAGGCGACCTCGTCACCTTCAGTCGGCCCGGGGGGCTCATCCTGTCGTCGCCCTCTGCGTCGCTGGCGGCCGGGGGAACAGCCTCCGACGCGCCGCGGAAGGCGCGCCATCCGGCGCTGATCCTGCCCGAGTGGGCCGAAACCGGCCCCGCCGGCTTCCCCGCCCGGCATCGGCAGCTGCAGGACGCGGCGGCGCTGGAGGCGATCGCCGCGGGCGACGACCCGCGCGCCCCGGCCGAGGCGCGGTTCGCGCTGGCCCGCTTTCTCGTGGGGTCGGGCCTCGGCTACGAGGCGGTGGGTGTCCTCAACGCTATCGTCGCCAAGGCTCCCAATATGGCGGGCGAGCCCGAACTGCGCGGCCTGCGCGGCGCCGCACGCGCCGCCATCGGGCGCATGGAAGAGGCGCAGGGCGACTTCGCCGCGGCGGCCGTGGCCGGCGACCCCGCCTCGGCGATCTGGCGCGGCTACATAGCCTCGAGTCAGGGCGACTGGGCTGCGGCGCGCCAGGCGTTCGCCGCCGGGGCCGCGGCCGCCGACTTGTTTCCGACGGCCTGGCGCGCGCGTTTCGGCGCGGCGCATGCGCTGGCGGCGCTGGAAACGGGCGACGTGCCCGCGGCCAAGGCGCTGCTGGCCTATAGCTTCAGCCAGCAGGCTCCCGCTGCGGATCAGCTTGCGGCGCGGCTGATTCAGGCGCGGCTGTTCGAGATCGAGGGTCAGTCGGAACGCGCGCTGGCGATCTATGCCGCCGTCGGCCGGGCGCCGCTGGACGCGGTGTCCGTGCCCGCCAAGCTGGGCGTCGTCCGCCTGTCGTTGGCGAAAGGAACGCTCAAGGCCGACGCCGCGGCGGAACAAATGGAGGCGCTGCGCTGGCGGTGGCGCGGCGACGGGACTGAACTGGCGGTCATACGCCAGCTGGGCCAGCTCTATCTGTCCCAAGGACTGTATCGGGAAGCGCTGACCGCGCTGAAGGGAGCGGGACCCTCGCTGCACCGGCTGCGCGGCGCCTCCGACATCCAGACCGAACTCGGGGCGGCCTTTCGCATGCTTTTCCTCGAAGGCGGCGCCGACGGCCTGCAGCCCGTGCAGGCGCTGGGGCTGTTCTACGACTTCCGCGAACTGACGCCGGTCGGCGCGGACGGGGACGAAATGGTCCGGCGGCTGGCGCGCCGTCTGGTGGACGTCGACCTGCTGGATCAGGCGGCCGAACTGCTCAAGTATCAGGTCGAGAACCGGCTGGAAGGCGTGGCCAAGGCACAGGTCGCGACCGATCTCGCCACGGTCTACCTGATGGACCGCCAGCCCGAGCCGGCCCTGCAGGCGATCTGGGCTTCGCGCACGACCCTGTTGCCGAGCGCCCTGAACAGCGAACGCCGGGCGCTCGAGGCGCGGGCGCTGACGCAGCTGGGCCGGTACGACCATGCGCTGGAGGTGCTGGGCGCGGACGCCTCGCCCGAAGCGCGGGACGTGCGCGCGGAGATTCTGTGGAAACAGGAGAAGTGGTCGGCGGCGGCCGGTCTTTACGAGGCCCGTCTGGGCCAGCGGCATGCCGATCCCGCGCCCCTCAGCCCTGACGACGAGGCTCGCCTGATCCGCGCAGGCGTAGGCTATTCGCTGGGCGGCGATGGTGCGGCGCTCGGACGGCTGTCACGGAACTATCGGCCGTTCGTTGCGGGCGCGCGGGCGAAGACGGCGCTGTCGATCGCGCTGGACGACGGATCCGATCCCGGCGACTTCGCCGACCTCGCCGCATCAGCCGACACCTTCGCCGGCTGGGTCTCGGCCATGAAGACCGAGCTGAGAACGAAAACGGGCGGGAACCGCGCTGCGGCCCCCGCCCGTCCTCAAGTTTCTACGTAATCCGCTCATCCCGGCGAATGCCGGGACCCAGATGGAAAAGCTCCAGAGCGGAAGCGAAGGACTGCGGAAATACTCCCGTCGATCCGCGCTTGCGATCTGGGCCCCGGCATTCGCCGGGGTGAGCGGGTTCGTTGTCCCTACTTGTTGACGGCGTCCTTGAGCGGCTTCGACACGCGGAAGCGCACGGCCTTGGAGGCGGCGATCTTGATGGTCGCGCCCGTGGCCGGGTTGCGGCCTTCGCGGGCGGCGCGGGCGGCGGTGTCGAACACGCCCAGGTTGGAAATGCGCACGTCGCCGCCGCCGGTCAGCGACTTGTGGATATTCTTGACGAGGGAGTCGAGCATGCGGCCGGCGTCGGCTTGGCTGACACCCGCGTCCTTGGCGACGGCGGCGATGAGTTCGGCTTGGGTGGTCATGTGGGTCGTTTCCCGATGAAAGCTCGCCGCTGATTCCGCGGCGATG
>DASRWP010000431.1:0-1982 GCA_035654535.1 Brevundimonas sp. | reverse complement strand
TGGGGCGGCACGGTTATGTGGTGACCTGCGCGCCGCATGGCGATGCCGGTCTCGAAGCGCTGACGGCGCGGCCCGGCGATTTCGACGTGGTGGCCCTCGACCATTACATGCCCGGTCGCGAAGGTCTGGATGTGCTGCCCGAGATCATCGCCCTGCCGAACCCGCCGCCGGTGGTCTATGTCACCGGCGCGCAGGAGGGGCGGATAGCGGTGGCGGCCCTGCGCGCAGGCGCCGCCGACTATGTGATCAAGGACGTGTCGGAGGATTTCACCACTCTTTTGCGCAATGCGCTGGAGGAGGCGGTTTCCCGCCGACGCCTGCAGCGCGAGAACGACGAGGCCCAGGAACAGGTGCGGATCGCCCGCGACCGCGCCGAAGCCATGCTGCGCGAGGTCAATCACAGGGTCGGGAATTCGCTTCAGCTGGTGTCCAGCTTCATGTCCCTGCAGCTTCGCCATCTGGCCGACGAAGGCGCCCGGGCGGCGCTGAAGGAGGCCCAGGCGCGCATTGAGGCGGTCGCCCACGTTCATCGCCGGCTCTACACCTCGGGCGACATGTCCACAGTGGCGATGGACGAGTATCTCGGCGGCCTGATCGACGAGCTGGCCAAGTCGGTGGGGCCGGACGACGGGTCGCCGAACATCACGCTGAGAGCCCAGCCCATGCGGGTCTCGACCGATCAGGCGGTGTCGCTGGGCGTGGTCGTCACCGAACTGGTCACGAACGCGGTCAAATACGCCTATGAAGCGGGGCAGGGCGGAGAAATCCGGGTCATCCTCGAGCCCGACGCCAATGGCCGCGCCCTTCTGACCGTGGAGGATGACGGACCCGGAATGGGCGACGGCATCCCGCGCGGCACCGGTCTGGGCGGCAAGATCATCATCGCCATGGCCTCGGGTTTGCGCTCGGCCGTTGAATACGATCCGGGCCATCGGGGCGTCCGCGCCCGGCTCGCTTTCGATCTTTGACGACCGCACAGCGTTACGCACCCATGCTGCAGTTCGGCGTACCGGCTCCCGGCCTGACCTACCTCGAACGCCCGGCCGTGTTCGGGCTGGTCTTCCATGAGGCGAAGCTGGCCTGCGTACGGGTCGACCGGGGCGAGGGCAGTTATTTCGACCTCCCGGGCGGGGCGATCGACGGCGACGAAACCGAGGAACAGGCCCTGATCCGCGAGTTCGTGGAAGAGACCGGCATGGCGGTTCGACCGTTCGTCCGCGTCGCTGCGGCCGCGCAGTATTTCCGCAAATCCGACGGCTCGCCCGTCAATAACCGCGGCGGCTTCTGGATCGCGGAGAAACTCGCCCTCGATGGTTCTGCCAAGGTCGAGGACGACCACCAACTGGTCTGGCTGCACCCGCACACGGCGCTGGCCCAGCTGCGCCACGACGCCCACGCATGGGCTGTAACAACCTGGTTGCGCGGACGCCCTTTTCCTGCCGAATAGGAACGGCGTCATACCCGAGCTTTAGCGTGGGGAGACGCCATGACCTTGATGTTGTTGGTGCAGGCTGCGGCCGCCTTAGCCGGGGAGCCTTCGCTCGCGCCTGCGATCGCCGCCAGTCGCGCCAACGTCGCCGGACCGAGCCGGGATCTCTGGCCGGGTTGGCAAGAGGCGCCGTTCGGGGTTCTCGTCGTGGGTCCCCAGACGGAGACGCTCTACTGCCATGTCGGGGCCGCCGAGGGATTTACGGCCGGCCCAGTAGATCTTCAGACTGGATGTCCCACGCATACCCGCGCCCGGTTTTTCCCGGAGACGCTCCAGGCGGCGTTTCCTGCGGTCGACGGCAGGCCCACCGTGGTCGTGGGGACACCTGAGAAAACGCGGCTGTCCATAGGATCGTGGAAGGCCATTCTGCTGCACGAGCATTTTCATCAGTGGCAGACCAGCCAGCCCGACTACTATGCCAAGGTCAACGCGCTCGATCTGAGCGGCGGGGATGCGACCGGCAGCTGGATGCTTAACTACCCGTTCCCCTACG
>DASRWP010000430.1:0-6183 GCA_035654535.1 Brevundimonas sp. | reverse complement strand
CGCACGGGACGCGGCGGAGACTGATCCGGGCGCTACGGACGTTGAAGGGGAAGGTGCAGCAGAACCCGTGGAAGAAGCACGATAATATTCCGCTCTAAACAAGCTGAGCGACCCACCCGCCCCGGTACGCTTGCGGAAACTCCGATCGCGGATAGTGTGCCCCTTGGGGGCGCGCATGGGGATGGCTCACGATCTGGACGAGGACGGGGCGGCGCTGCTGGCGTCGATCGCCCGGAGTCCGATCGCCTCGGTGATCAGCAACCCCCGGGTGGCCGATAATCCCATCATCGCTGTCAACGAGGCCTTCTGCACCCTGACGGGCTACGCCGAAGGCGAGATCCTCGGCCGCAACTGCCGCTTTCTGGCGGGCCCGGCGACCGAGCCCTGGCTCACCGAACGTATTCGCAAGGGCACGCGGGAGCGCAAGCCGACGCTGGTGGAGATACTGAACTACAAGCGTGACGGTCAGCCGTTCAGGAACGCCGTTCTGGTTGCGCCTGTCTTTCTGCCGAATGGCGAGCTCGAGTATTTCTTGGGCTCCCAGGTCGAACTGCCGGACGACGAGATCGGCCTGTCGTCCAGCCGCCACCAGCGCGCCGTCGAGATCGTCCGCACCCTTTCGCCGCGCCAGCGCGAGGTATTGCAGCAGATCGCGGCTGGTTATCGCAGCAAGCAGATCTCCTACAATCTCTCGCTCAGCGAAAAGACGGTGAAGATGCACCGCGCGCTGCTGCTGGAAAAAATCGGCACCCATAACATCGCCGACGCCATACGGCTGGCGGTGGAGGCCGGTCTGCAGCGCCCGCCGATGCTCCGACTACGGCCTAAAGGCCGTATGGCGCCGCTTGGGGCGAATCCTTAACCCTCCACCGGTGGCCCAAGAGCCGCCTGGAGGATTTCATCATGCCGACCATCGACACCGGGCAGTATTTGCTCGTGTACAACGCCTTCTCCTTCACCTTCGCCACCATGGCGGCGGCGACGCTGTTCCTGTGGTTCGGGCGCTCGCAGGTAGGGCAGGCCTATAAGACGGCCTTGACCATCTCGGGTCTGGTGACCGCCATCGCCGCCTACCACTACTGGCGCATCTTCGAGAGCTGGGAGCAGGCGTATGAGGTGCGAAACGGCGTAATCGCCGTGACGGGCCTCGCCTTCAACGACGCCTATCGCTACGTCGACTGGCTGCTGACCGTGCCGCTTCTGCTGATCGAACTGATCCTGGTCATGCGCCTGTCGCAGTCCGAGACGGTCTCGAAGTCGGTCAAGCTCGGCTTCGCCGCAGCCCTCATGATTGTCCTAGGCTATCCGGGTGAAATCGCCGACGACAACACCACACGTGCGATCTGGGGGACGCTGTCGACCGTGCCGTTCCTCTATATCGTGTGGGAGCTGTTCAAGGGCCTAGGCGCCTCGATCGAGCGACAGCCCGAGAGCGTAAGGGGTCTGATCAAGTCCGCCCGCCTGCTCACGTTCGCGTCGTGGGGGTTCTACCCCATCGTCTACATGATCCCGTACACCAACATGGGGGGCGGGGCCGTCGAGACGGGCGTTCAGATCGGCTATACGATCGCCGACATCATCGCCAAGGCCGGCGTCGGCGTCCTGATCTACATGATCGCCGTACGCAAGACGCAGGTTGAGTATGGCGACAAGGTCCAGCCGGCGCACGGCTGAGCCCCCAGAGGGCGCCGGCAGGGGTAATCTCCCTCGGCGCCCTTTCCGTTTCACGAGGGTCTTCCGATGGCGACCACGATATCCGGCCTTGTCGATGGCGTTCCCCGGTTGTTTCCGGCGCTCGCAGCCGCAGCGGTGTGCGCGGCGCTTGCCGGCGCCCCGCTGGCCGGGACCGCGATCAGCGCCGTGGCCTGCCTTGCCATGCTGGTTTTCGGGCTTCCGCACGGTTCACTCGATCTTGAGCTGATCCGCTCACGCCGGGGAGGCGGCGGAGGCGGCATCGCGGCGCTGGCGGCTCTGTATCTGACGGTGGCGGCTGCGATGCTCACGCTTTGGCGGCTTCATCCGCTGACCGCCCTGGCCGCGTTCATTCTGATCGCGATTTGGCATTTCGCCGAGGATTGGGAGGGCGTGAACCTGCCGTTGCTGGAGTGGGGAGGGGCGGCGGCGCTGCTCGCATCGCCAACGCTGCTCAACCGCGCGGCACTCGACACAGCCTTCGTCGCCCTGACCGGCTCGTCGTCCGGAGTCGTGGCCGCGGACGTGCTGACGCTGGTCGCTCCGGTCGCCCTCATGCTGGCGGCGGTGGGAATCGTATTGCACTGGCAGGAGGGGCGCAGAGGTCAGTCCATGGGATTGGCGGCGGCTGTTGCGGTCATGATCGTGCTGCCGCCCGTCGTCGGGTTCGCCCTCTATTTCTGCGTTTTCCACTCGCCCCGCCATTTCAGCGGTGCGCTGCAGTCCTTGTCCTGGACCGACGCCCGCCAGTGGGCGAGGGTGGTCGTGCCCTTGACGTTGGCCGGCCTCGGGTTGGCCGTTGTGCTGTTCGCCGTGGAATGGCGGCCCACGTTTGGGGATCAAATCGTCGCCGTCAGCTTCATGACCTTGTCGATCGTGACGGCGCCTCACATGCTGGCTCCGCGCGTGGTCCGAGCGATAGACGCCTGGCGCCTGCGCCGCACGGGACAGGCGCGCGCAGCGTCTCCCGCCTGACGATGTGGGTCACTGAAGTCGAATAGCCCCTCAGCGGGTCTCGAACGCCGCGATGATCGGGCAGGGGCCCTTGCCGCCGCCGGCGCAGGCGCCCGCCAGCCGACGCAGGGCGGTTCGCGCCGTCTCCAGCTCCGCGATCTTCGCGTCGAGCTCCTCCAGCCGCCCCTGCGCCAGCGTCAGCGCTCGCGCCCGGTCCTCGCCCGCGTCGAGCGCCAGCAGTTCGCCGATCTGATCCAGCGTGAACCCCGCGGCCTGGGCCGAGCGGATGAACCGCAGGCGGCGCACGTCCTCCGCGCCGTAGCGTCTCACACCGCCGCCCAGACCATCCCCCTCCGGCCGGGGCGGCGTCGGCAGCAGGCCGCGGCGCTGATAGTAGCGCACCGTCTCCACGCCCACGCCGCCGGCTTCGGCCAGCCGCGCGATGGTCATTCGGCCTGTCGACCCACCCATGCCTTGACTCCGTACCATGCTACGGACCCCAAATAGGGGGCGGACCGTTATCGGCAAGCAGGAGATCGCCCAATGTCCGCCCGGATTAAAACTGCCGTGCTCCACCGCATGGTCATGCCCGACCACCTCTGCCCGTCAGGCCAGAAAGCCCGCTGGCTGCTGCGCCGCAAGGGCTACGAGATCGACGACCGCCACCTGACCACCCGCGCCGAGACCAACGCCTTCAAGGCGGAGCACGGCGTCGCCACCACGCCCCAGACCTTCATCGATGGTGTCCGCATCGGCGGCTACGACGACCTGCGCCGCTTCTTCGGCCAGAAGGTCCCCGAGGCCGGCGCGACCAGCTACACGCCCGTGCTGGCGGTGTTCGCCGCGGCCGCCCTGATCGCCCTGGCCGTCGACTGGCTGTCGATGGGGGCGATCACCACGATGGTCTTGCCCAATTTCATCGCCACAGCCATGGTCCTGCTGGCCATGCTGAAGCTGCAGGACGTCGAGCGGTTCTCGACCATGTTCCTGAACTACGACCTGCTGGCGCGGCGCTGGGTCCCGTACGGCTACATCTATCCGTTCGCCGAGCTGGGCGCGGGGGTGCTGATGCTTGCGGGGGCCCTGACCTGGTTGTCGGCGCCGGTGGCGCTGTTCATCGGCGGCATCGGCGCGGTCTCGGTATTCAAGGCCGTCTATGTCGACAAGCGCGAGCTCAAATGCGCCTGCGTGGGCGGGTCGTCGAACGTGCCGCTGGGGTTCGTGTCCCTGACCGAGAACCTGATGATGATCGCCATGGCCGCGTGGATGCTGACGGCCGGAATGTAAGCCCGGGGCTGCGGATCAGATCACGTCCGCCGTCAGGGCTTCCAGCGTCGTCGTCAGGGTGAACACCACCCCCGCCGGATCATAGGTCAGGGTCGTCGACCCGCCGACGTAGCCGGACAGCGCCCGCTGGATCATGCCCGAGCCGAAGCCCGTGCGGGTCGGCGGGGACACGGGCGGCCCGCCGCTTTCCGTCCACGACAGGACAAAGGCGGTCTCGTCCGGCCCCGGCGTCACCGTCCAGTTCACCGCGACCCGACCGCCGTCGACGGACAGGGCGCCGTATTTGATCGCATTGGTGGTCAGCTCGTGCAGCGCCAGCGAAAGCGCGAGGGCGCAGCGAGGGGCCAGGTCGACGTCCGGTCCCGCCATCGTCACCTGACCCTCGCGGCCATGCGGGCGGAAGGCGTCGGCGACGATGTCGGCCATGCGCGCGCCGGTCAGGGTGGTCTGGGTCAGCAGGTCCTGGGCGGAGCCCAACGCGGCCAGCCGGTCTAGGAAGGCGGCGCGCGCCTCGACCGGGTCGGACGTGGCGCGGAAAGTCTGGGTAGCGATCGCCTGCACCATGGCGAGGACGTTCTTGATCCGGTGGTTCAGCTCGAGCGCCAGCAGCCGCTGCTGTTCCTCGGCCTGCTTCAGCTCGGTGATGTCGCGCGACACCGACAGCAGGCGGACGGGCTGGCCGTCCGGACCGGGGATGGGGGTGACCTGCACGTCCCACCATTTCGGCGTGCCGATCGCGGTGTTGGCCGGCCCCTGAAAGCGGGAGTTGCGTCCCGCGCGCGCCTCGGCGACGGCCTGGGAGGCGCTGGCGTTGCTTTCACCCTCCCAGAAGGAGGGCCACGGACAGCCGCGCAGCTTGTTGAAGTCGCTGACCTCCATGACCCGTTGGCCGCCCTCGCTCATGAAGGCCAGGTCGCCCTCGAGGCTGAGCACCTTGATGCAGTCGTTGGACGCGGCGAGCACCGTCCGGACAAAGGCGGCGTCGATCATCTCGTCGTCGGAAGTCATTGATCAGGCAGTAGAGGGTCGGCGGCGCGATAGCCAGCGGAGCCGTTTCAGCCGACCAGAGCCGCGCGCTCGTCGGCCGTCAGCATCCGCCACTTGCCTTCCGGCAAATTGTCCAGCTTCAGCGGTCCAATCCGTACACGGATCAAATCGACGACCTCCAGATCCACCATCTCGCACATCCGGCGAATCTGCCGGTTGCGGCCCTCGCGGAGGATGAATTTCAGCCGGAAGGACTCCATCCGGCTGACATAGGCGGGCTTCAGCTGGCGGCCGTCCAGCATCAGGCCGTGACGGAGAATCTTCAGCTTCTTCTCGGTGACGTCGCCGGCCACCCGGACCAGATATTCCTTGTCGAGGTCCGACTCCGGCCCGATCACCGCCTTGGCCACGACACCGTCCGACGACAGCAGCAGCAGGCCGCGCGAATCCTCGTCCAGCCGCCCGATCGGGGGCAGGGAGACGTCGTCCGCAGGCGTCGGCCCCTCGCCGACCTGGTTGTTGTCGGTGACCAGCCGAACCGCAGGCAGCTTGTTCGGCTCGGGCTGGCCCGAGACATAGCCCAGCGGCTTGTGCATCACGATGGTGACGCCCTCAGCGAGGGCGGCGGTGGCGCGGTCGTTGAGGGCCAGCGTCTGGCCGGGTTCCAGCTTGCGCCCGGCGTCGGTGACCACCTGCCCGTCGACCGAGACGAGGCCGTCGGCGATCAGGGCGTCGGCTTCGCGGCGCGAGCAGACGCCGGTCTGGCCCAGCCATTTGTTGATCCGGATGGGTTCCGGTCCGTCATAGAGTCTGGAAAACGCCATGCCGGTGCGTAGCCTCAGGGCGTCGCAGGGTCCAGCCGCTGATCAGCCGCCCAACACCGCCGCGATGGCCGCCCGCGCGACCTCGTCGTCCTGCGCCGACGATGCGCCCGACACGCCGATGGCTCCGACGACCCGGCCGTCGACCACGATGGGCACGCCGCCGGCGACCGGCACGATCCCGTCGATGGCCAGAAGGGCCATGCGGCCGCCCGCCAACCGCTCCTCCGCCATGGCGGAGGCAGCGCGGAACCGAGCCGCGGACCGGGCCTTGGCCTGGGCGACGTCGATCGAGCCGTACTGGACATCGTCCATCCGCCCGAAGGCGACCAGATCCCCCGAGGGCTCGACGACGGCGACCGCCAGACGGAAGCCGCGCGCGCGACCCGCGTCAACGGCCCGGGCGATCAGCGCCTGCGCCGACTCCAGCCCGATCGGCGGG
>DASRWP010000429.1:0-5188 GCA_035654535.1 Brevundimonas sp. | reverse complement strand
GCATCGATCTGGACGCGCCGATCGCGCCGCTTTTGACCCCCGCGCTCAACAGCCTGCTGACCACCGACGGCTATGACACGCAGGCGATCACCGTGCGCCATCTGCTGAGCCACAGCGGGGGCCTGTACGACCACGGCGGAGACCAGCGGTTCATCCAGGCGGTGATGGCCGATCCGGCTCACTTCTGGACCCGTGAAGAACTCGTCGGCCTGTCGATGGCCTATGCCGATCCGCAGAGCGCGCCGGGGACGACCTTCCGGTATTCCGACACGGGCTACATCCTGCTGGGCGACATCGTCGAACGCATCACCGGAAAGAGCCTGGGCCTGTCCGTTCGGGAACTGCTTCGGCTCGACAGCCTGAACCTTCCGTCCACATGGTGGGAGATTATGGAGCCGGCGCCGGCGACCGCTGCCCGCCGCGCGCCCCAAAGCCTCGGAACCATCGACGGCGCCGGCTGGCATGCCTCGATGGATCTCTATGGCGGCGGCGGACTGGTGATGTCGGCGCGCGATCTCGCCGTCTTTTTCGCCGCCCTGTTCGAGGGCCGCGTCTTCGACAAGCCGGAGACGCTGCAGGAGATGCTGTGGCAGGGCCCGCACGAGCGGGGCAACCACTACCGGCTCGGTATTTTCGTGAATGAGCTCAACGGCCGGACCTTTTACTGGCACACGGGGTTCTGGGGGACGGCGGCGCTGTACGCGCCCGACACCGGGATCGCGGTTGCGGGCGTAGCGACCAATCAGGACGGCTTCATCGCCATGCGCCGTCTCGCTGAATCGGTGATCGGCGCACCGCCGTCTCGCCCATGAAGGAAACCGCCGCGGCCTGCCGCGTAATGGGGATCGTCAACGTCACGCCGGACAGCTTCTCGGACGGCGGGCGGCTGGTCTCGGTCGAGGCGGCGGTGGCGCATGGCCTGCGGCTGGTCGAGCAGGGGGCGGCCATTCTCGACGTCGGCGGCGAGAGCACCCGGCCCGGCGCCGAGCCGGTGCAGGCGACGGAAGAGATCGCGCGCGTGACTCCGGTGATCGCGGGTCTGCGCGCCCGATGGGATGGCCCGATCAGCATCGACACCATGAAGCCGGATGTCGCCCGCGCCGCCCTCGCGGCCGGCGCCTCGGTCTGGAACGACGTATCGGCCCTGGGCTGGGCGCCCGACAGCGCGGAAACCGCGGCCGTTCTGGGCTGCGGCGTGGTGCTGATGCACATGCAGGGCGAGCCGCGCACCATGCAGTCGGAGCCCCGGTACGCGGACGTGGTCGCGGAGGTGATCGACTGGCTGGTCGCACGGGCCGACATCGCGATCGCCGCCGGCGTGGCGCGCGAGCGGATATGGCTCGATCCCGGGCTCGGCTTCGGCAAGACGGCTGAGCACAACCTCGCGCTCACGGCCTGTCTGGACCGGCTCGTGGCCACGGGCTTTCCGGTTCTGTACGGGGCGAGCCGCAAGCGGACCATCCAGACTGTCGATCCGTCGGCGACGCAGCCGACCGACCGGCTTGGCGGATCGCTGGCGCTGGCGCTGGAGGCTGCCCGACGCGGCGCCGCGGTGGTTCGCGTCCACGACGTGCGCGAGACGGTGCAGGCGCTGAAGCTTCAGGCGGCGGTGGGCGAGGCCCGGTTACTGCCCTGAACCCGGACGCAGGCTCCGGGTGCATGTGTCACGGTCAGTCTCCCATCGTGTTCGCCAGATTATCGAGGATCATCGCCCAGCCGGCGCTGCTGCGGTCGGCATAGTCAGCCCAGGCGGGGGCGAGGTCGTGCGTCAAAACCACGAGGCAGCCGCCTTCGGCTTCCAAAAAGGCCACGGTGACCCGCGTGGGCTCCTCCGGCGCTTCATCGACCCGGAAGTCGAACACGACGCGCGCGGGCCGCTCGATCGCAATGAACCGGCCAAAATGCTGAGCCAGCCCGCTCTCGCGCCGCTCGAATATGGCGAATGCGCCGCCGGGGACGGGGTCGTAGTCGGTCCGCTCCATAACGCCGCCGGGCGTGTGGAACAGCCACTCTGCGACACGGGCCGGGTCGAGGAAGGCGTCGAACACCCGCTCGCGCGGATGGCGAAAGCGGTTCTCGACGCGGACTTCGGCCGGGGCGCTCATCGGTCCCGCCACGCCGCCACCCGCGCGTCGGGATGGCGGTCCAGCACGAAGCGGGGCTCGATCCTGTGTTCGAGCCAGATCTTGGCCCCGGCGAGGACGAGGGTGAAGCCGTTCATCCCGTCGAGGGCGGCCGCGGCCTGCGCCTCCGGCTCGCCCGAAAAGCCGGAGTGGGTGACGGAGACGAAGGTCTGGTCCGGGCCGCGCGCCTCGAAAGCCCAATCGACCCGGGTGCGGTCGTCGCCGTCGCCCCAGTCCACCGCCAGCGCCTGGTCGGGCTCGAAGGCCGTGACCGTCGCGGGCGAGCTGAAGCCGTACATGGCCCAGGTCCACGTCACCTTCGCGCCGGGCTCCAGCCGCCCGCTGCTGTCGCTGAACCAGAACCGCGCTGTGATATCCGGGTCAATGAAGGCCTCGAATACCTCCGCCACCGGGCGGCGGATCAGCAGGCCGGTGTTGACGGCATGAGCGACCTCGGCGTGGCCCATAGAGGAAGTCCTTATCCAGACGGGCCTCCAGCGCGTTGTGCCGGTCGGTCCGGAAGCAGCGATAGACATAACGCAATATGCGTCCAAGCGCTTGCCGAGCGGGCCGCGATTGGTCATCCAGCCGGGATGACCTCGCCCCTTGGACGCGTCCTGATCATCGCCGGCTCGGACTCGGGCGGCGGCGCGGGCGTGCAGGCGGACATCAAGGCCGTCACCGCCATGGGCGGGTATGCCGCCACGGCGATTACGGCGATCACGGTGCAGAACACCCTCGGCGTCCACGGCGTGCACCCGCTGCCGCTGGACCTGATCGAGGCGCAGGCGCGGGCGGTGCTGGACGACATTGGGGCCGACGCGATCAAGACCGGCATGCTCGGCGCGACGGACGTGGTCGAGCGGGTGGCGGCGATCCTCGACAGCTGCGCCGCGCCCGCCGTGGTCGACCCGGTGATGGTCGCCAAGGGCGGACAGGCGCTGCTGCCGGACGAGGCGGTGGCGGCGGTCAAGGCGCTGATGATCCCCCGCGCGGCCCTGCTGACGCCCAATGCGCCCGAGGCGGAGGCGCTGACGGGGATCACCGTCGCCGATCTCGACGGGCAGCGCCGCGCGGGGGAAGCCCTGCTGACGATGGGAGCGCGCGCGGTGCTGATGAAGGGCGGCCATCTGCCGGGCGAAACGGTCATCGACCTGCTGGCTACGCCGACCGGGGAGACCCTGCTGGAGGGCCCGCGGGTCGAGACCCGCCATACCCACGGCACCGGCTGCACCCTCGCCAGCGCCTGCGCGGCCGGACTGGCGAAAGGGCTGCCGCTCGAGGCCGCCGTGGCCGAGGCCTGGGCCTATGTGGCCGAGGCCATCCGCCGGGCGCCGGGTCTCGGGGGCGGGCATGGGCCGCTGGACCACGGCTGGCCGATGCGGCGGGACCGATGAGCGATCTCGAAGCGCGGCTGATCGCGATCGTCCGCGCCGATCCGGGCCTGATGCATGTCCTGAGGGGCGTGCGCGATCAGAGCTTGCCCGACTGGCGGATCTTCTCGGGCGCGGTCTACCAGAGCGTCTGGAATGCGCTGACCGGTCGGCCCGCCGGCTATGGCGTGCGCGACTACGACGTCGGCTACTTCGACCCTGACACCAGCTGGGACGCCGAGGACGTTGTCATAAAACGGGTGGCGGCGGCCTTCGACGAGCCGTTCCGCAGCACCGTCGAGGTGCGCAACCAGGCGCGGGTGCCGATCTGGTTCCCCGCCCATTTCGGCGAGCCCTACGACCCGTTGTCCAGCACCGACGAGGCGCTCGAGCGGTTCGTTTCGCCCGCCTTCGCCGTCGGCGTGCGGCTGGAGAAGGACGATGCGATCAGCGTCGCCGCGCCGCTGGGTCTGGAGGACATCTTCGCCCTGACCCTGCGGCCCAACCCGAACCGGGGCGTCGCGAAGGACTGGGGCCGCGTGGTCGAGCGGGCGCGGGCGCGCTGGCCGGAACTGCATGTGATCGAACCGGAGACAGACTGATGCGCCAATGGACCGTGGACGCCTTCGCGGCGGAGCCCTTCAGGGGCAATCCGGCCTGCGTGGTCGAGCCGTTCGACGCCTGGCCCTCCGACGGCTGGATGCAGGCGCTGGCGAAGGAGAACAATCAGGCCGAGACCGCCTTCCTGCGCCGCACCGGCGACCCCGCGCGGTTCGACCTGCGCTGGTTCACGCCGGGGATGGAGGTCGATCTGTGCGGCCACGCGACCCTGGCCGCCGCCCATGTGCTGCTGGCCGAGCTGGAACTGGCGGCGGAGGCGGTGACCTTCGACAGCCGCTCCGGCCCGCTGATCGTGCGGCGCGGGGACAGCGGCTACGAGATGGACTTCCCCGCCGACCCGCCGCGGCGATGCCCCGAGGCTCCGGAGGGTCTGGCGCGGGCCCTGGGCGTCAAGCCGGTCGAGGTGTGGGCCGGGCGCTATCTGGTGGCGGTGCTGGCCGACGCGGCGGCGGTGCGCGAGGTTTCGCCCGACATTCGCGCCCTGTCGACGATCCAGGGAGAGGCCGGCGAGGTCGGGCAGGTGATCGTCTGCGCGACGGCCGACGCCGCGGACGGCGTCGACGTGGTGGACCGCTTCTTCGCCCCCGGCTGCGGCGTCGACGAGGATCCGGCCACGGGCTCGGCCCACTGCATCCTCGGGCCGCTGTACGCCGACAAGCTGGGCCGGGCGTCGGTCCGCTTCCGGCAGGTGTTCCCCGGTCGGGGCGGCGACATCGCGACCGAGGTGCGGGGCGACCGGGTGATCCTGCGCGGCGCCGCGGTGACGGTGATCGAGAGCCGGCTGCGCCTGACCCCATAAGGAAAGGGCGCGACCCTTGCGGATCGCGCCCTCGAACCTTCAAAGCCGGAAGGTTTTAGTAGCGGCGGTTGTCGCGGTCGCGGCGCTCTTCGCGAACCTGCCTCGCGAGCAGGTCATAGCGCCGGTCCAGCTCCATCCGCTCGCGGGCCGAGAGGCCGCCGCGCATGTAGCTGGCCTCAAGCCGGACCAACATGTTCAGCTCGGCCTTCAGACGAACGGCTTCACGGCGGCTCAGCTGGCCGTTGCGCAGGCCGTTGTCGATGCGGCGGTCC
>DASRWP010000428.1:0-7738 GCA_035654535.1 Brevundimonas sp. | reverse complement strand
CCTCGCCCTCGGCGAAGACCACCCGCTTGTTCGGCGCGGCCCGCACCGCGCCCGAGATGTTCTGCATCAGGGCGGCCGACGGATCGAGCCGCGAGCGCAGCTGGATTCGGTAGGCGTCCATGTCCTCGATCGGCTTGCGGGCGACGCCGGTGTTCATCGCCGCCTGGGCGACGAAGGGCGGGATGTACCAGATCAGACGCGGGTCGAACGGTGTCGGGATGATGTAGTCCGGGCCGAACTTGAGCTTGCGGCCGCGATAGGCGGCGGCGACCTCGTCGGGCACGTCCTCGCGGGCCAGCGCCGCCAGGGCCTGGGCGCAGGCGACCTTCATCTCGTGGTTCACCCGCCGCGCACGCACGTCCAGCGCGCCCCGGAAGATGTAGGGAAAGCCCAGAACATTGTTGACCTGGTTGGCGTAGTCGGACCGGCCGGTGGCGATGATGGCGTCGGTGCGGACCGACATCACGTCCTCGGGCGTGATCTCGGGGTCCGGGTTGGCCATGGCGAAGATGATCGGATTGGGCGCCATCGAGGCGACCATTTCCTTTGTGATCGCGCCCTTGGCCGACAGGCCGATGACGACGTCGGCGCCGACCATCGCCTCTTCGAGCGTGCGCAGATGGGTGTCGGTGGCGTGGGCGGCCTTCCACTGATCGACGTTGGCGCGGCCTTTGTAGACCACCCCCTCGCGGTCGATGATCACGGTGTTCTCGGCGCGCACTCCGGCGGCCTTCATGAGACCGATCGAGGAGAGACCCGCAGCCCCGGCCCCGGTCAGAACGACCTTGATGTCCTCCAGCCGCTTGCCGGCGATGTGGCAGGCGTTGATCAGGCCGGCGGTGGAGATGATGGCGGTGCCGTGCTGGTCGTCGTGGAACACCGGGATGTCCAGCAGGTCCTGCAGCTGGCTCTCGATCTCGAAACATTCAGGGGACTTGATGTCCTCCAGATTGATGCCGCCCCAGGTGTCGCCGATGTTCTTGACGACCGTGATGAACTCGTCCGGGTCGGTGGTCTTCACCTCGACGTCGAAGCTGTCGACGTCGGCGAAGCGTTTGAACAGGACGGCCTTGCCCTCCATTACCGGCTTGGACGCCATGTGGCCCAGGTTGCCGAGGCCGAGGATGGCCGTGCCGTTCGAGATGACGGCGACCAGATTGCCCTTGGACGTATAGTCGTAGGCCTTGTCGACGTCCTTCGCGATGGCCAGCACCGGGATGGCCACGCCGGGCGAATATGCCAGGGACAGGTCGCGCTGTGTCGCCATGGGCTTGGTCGGCGCCATGGAGATCTTGCCCGGCGTCGGGCTGCGGTGGAACTCCAGCGCGTCTTCGTCGGAGAAGGTCTGCTTGTCTGTCAGGTCGGCCATGGACCGTTCCTAAAGCCGGGGGCCGCCCGGGACAACCGCCGGCCTCCGCCTCAGGCAGCGAGCATGCCGGTCCGTTCGACCTCGACCGGCCCGGTCATGAACACATGCCCTGAAGCCTCGTCCCATTCGATCAGCAGCTCGCCGCCGTCAACCTCGACCACGGCCCGACGGCCGGCAAGGCCTCGGCGCGCGGCCGCCACGAGCGCGGCGCAGGCGCCCGTGCCGCAGGCCCTGGTGAGTCCTGCCCCGCGCTCCCACACTCTCAACCGGATGCGGTCCGGCGCGACGACATGGGCGAAGCCGACGTTCACGCCCTCAGGGAAGCGGGGATGATGTTCGATCAGCGACCCGGTCCCACGCACGAAAGCGTCGTTGGGCGCATGGCCCATGAAGAAGACGACGTGGGGATTGCCCATCGAGACGGCGCCCGGCGTGTGCAGTACGGGATCATCGATCGAGCCGACCTGAAGCTCGATGCCGCGCGTGTCCATGGCCTCGTCCAGCGGGATCTGCTCCCACTCGAGCCGTGGCGCACCCATGTCGACCCGGACATGTCTCCCGCCTTCCGTCTCCGGGACCGCGGCGACCGTCACGGGGCCGGCGAGGGTGTCGATGACGACCTGATCCTTTCCGCTCGACTGCAGCAGCAACCAGCCGACGCAGCGCAGGGCGTTGCCGCAGGTCTCGACCTGCCCGCCGTCCGCGTTCCACACCCGCATGAAGGCGTCGGCGGTATCCGACGGCTCCAGGGCGATCAGCTGGTCGCAGCCCTCGCCGGCGGCCCGGTCGGCGATGGCGCGAGCCCGCTCCGCCGTCGGCGCGAAGGGCGTCTCGAGTGCGTTGACGACGACGAAGTCGTTGCCGGCTCCGTTCATCTTGACGAAGGCCACAGTGTCGGGGGCGCGGTTCATTCCCGTGAGATATAGCGGTTGCCGGTTCCTTGCGCGAGCGACGCGCGTTATCGCTGCACCATGAGCCAGACCGAGCCCGCTTCCGCACCCGTCCAGGCCGCCCCCGGCAAGGCGGGACTGCGCCTGCGCGCCCGGCTCCGGGCGTTGTATCACGGGTCCTCTCCGGTGGCGGTGCGCTTCCGGATCGCTGTGCTGGCGATCGACCTGTTGATTATCGCCTTCTTCATTGCGGCGCCCCTGCTGCGCGTGGAAGGGCTGATTTTCTACATCATCGACTATGTTATCGCCGCGATCCTGGCCGCGGATCTCGCGGCGCGGGCCGCGGCCCATTCCAGCATCCGGACGTGGCTTCGCAAGCCGATCGTCTGGATGGACCTGTTCATCCTCGCCACGCTGCTGTTCCCGTTCTTCTTCAACCTTGGCTTCCTGCGGGTGCTCAGGCTGTGGACTCTGATCCACTCCGAATTCTTCTGGCGAACCGTCGGGCGGCGTTACGACGACACCCGGGTCGAGGATACGATCAAGGCGATGGTGTCGCTGATCACCTTCGTCTTCGTGGCGACGGGCTTCGTCTACACCAGCTTTATGGGCCGCCATGACGGCATCAGTGGCTACCTCGACGCCCTGTATTTCACCGTAACCAGCCTGACCACGACGGGTTATGGCGACATCACACTGCCGGGAGACTGGGGCCGGATCGTCTCCATCCTGATCATGCTGGGCGGCGTGACCCTGTTCGTGCGACTGGGCCAGACGCTGCTGCGGCCTCACAAGGTGCGCTATCCCTGCGAGCGCTGCGGTCTGCAGGTGCACGACCCTGATGCGGTCCACTGCAAGGCTTGCGGCAACCTGCTGTGCATCCCGGACGAGGGTGTCTGACCGACCTGCGATAACAATCGGGGCAGCCCGCTTGCAGGCGGGTTTCAAGCCGCTAGGGTGCCCTCGCAACCATCGAGGACCCTCAATGATCCGCACCGCTGCGCTCGCCGCGCTTCTCGTTTCCACCGCCCTTTCGAGCGCTTCCATGGCCCAGACTTCCACGCCCGCGCCGGGGTCCGCCGATATCCCGGGCGGCGGTTTCGCCTCTTCCGACGCCACCGATCCCTATCTGTGGCTGGAGGAGGTCGAGGGCGAGCGGGCCATGGCGTGGGTCAACGGGCAGAACGAGCGGTCGCTGGGCGTGCTGCAGGGCGATCCCCGCTACGAGGCCCTGCACCAGCAGGCGCTCGAGATCGTCCAGGCGCGCGACCGGATCCCCACCCCGGGCTTCAACCACGACGGCACGGTCGACAACTTCTGGCAGGACGCCGAGCACGTCCGCGGCATCTGGCGCACGACCACGCTGGACAGCTATCGCACCGAAACGCCTGAGTGGGAGACGATCCTCGACTTCGACGCCCTCGCGGCGGCGGAGGGCAAGAACTGGGTCTACAAGGGCGCGACCTGCCTGCCGCCGGAAGAGACCCGCTGCCTCGTCAGCCTGTCGGACGGCGGCAAGGACGCTGTGACCGTGCGTGAGTTCGACCGCGCCACGCGCACCTTCGTCGATGGCGGCTTCAACCTGCCGGAGTCCAAGGGCGGCGTCTCCTGGGTGGATCAGGACACCCTGCTGGTCTCGCGCGACTTCGGCCCCGGCACGTTGACCAGCTCGGGCTATCCGATGATCGTCAAGATGCTGAAGCGCGGCCAGACGCTGGATCAGGCGCGGACCGTGTTCACCGGCCAGCCGTCTGACGTGCAGGTCAACGGCTATACCCTCCGCGACGCCGACGGCGTCGTGCAGGCGACGCTGATCAACCGCGGCGTCAGTTTCTACGAGGGCGAGACTCATCGTCTGAACGCGGACGGCACGACCACGCAATTGGCCCTGCCGGCCAAGTCGAGCATCAATGCGCTGGTGCGCGGTCAGCTGGTGGTCACGACCGATCAGGACTGGACCGCCCCCTCGGGTCAGTCGTTCAGGACCGGCGATGTGATCGCCTGGGACCTCGACCGCTGGCTCGCAGACCCGGCGGCGCCGGCCCAGCTGGTCATCCGCCCGGGAGAGCGCGAGGCCATCGAGGGCATCAGCGCCACGCGTAACAAGCTGGTCGTCGCCCTGTATGAGAACGTCCGCGGCGGCGTTTATGTGTATGAGCCCAATGCGTCGGGCGAATGGAGCCGCGTCCGGCTGGATCTGCCCGAGAACGTCTCGGTCGGCGTCGGCTCGGCCTCAGAGCGCGACGACAAGGTGTTCGTCACCGTCGCCGGCTATCTGAACCCGTCCAGCCTGTGGCTGGCCGACGCGGCGACCGGCGCTGTGACCCAGACGCGCTCGCTGCCCGCCAAATTCAACGCCGAGGGCATGACGGTCGAGCAGTTTCAGGCCCGTAGCGCCGATGGAACCCTGATCCCCTATTTCGTCGTGCACCGCGGCGACATGGCGATGGACGGGTCGAATCCCACCCTGCTGTACGGCTACGGCGGGTTTCAGGTCTCGCAGCTGCCCGGTTATTCCGCCACGGTCGGAAAGCTGTGGCTGGAGCGGGGCGGGGTCTATGTCGTCGCCAACACGCGCGGCGGCGGCGAGTTCGGACCGAACTGGCACCAGGCGGCGCTGCAGCAGAACCGCCAGCGGTCGCATGAGGATTTTCAGGCTGTCGCGCAGGATCTGATCGCCCGCAACATCACCTCGCAGCCAAAGCTGGGCGTCATGGGCGGCTCGCAGGGCGGGCTGTTCATGGGCGCCATGCTCACGCAGCGTCCGGACCTGATCAACGCGGCGGTCATTCAGGTGCCGCTGTTCGACATGCTGCGCTTCCACAAGCTGCTCGCCGGCGCCTCGTGGCGGGCCGAGTACGGCGATCCGGACATCCCGGAACAGCGCGCGTGGATATCGGCATACTCGCCCTACCAGCGGCTGGCCGCGGGCCAGCCCTATCCCGAGGTCTTCATCCACACCTCGACCAAGGACGACCGGGTCCATCCGGGTCACGCCCGCAAGGCGGCGGCGCGGCTGCAGGAGCTGGGCTATCCCGTGCTGTTCTACGAGAACACCGACGGCGGTCACGCGGCCGGCGCGAACCTGCGCGAGACGGCCCGCCGGCTGGCGCTGGAGTACACCTATCTGACGCGCCGGCTGATGGACACGCAGATCCCGGCGCCCTCGGGCGGACAGTAGGGCGAGACCATGAAAACCCGGCTGGCTTCGGCCGCGCTCGCCACCCTGCTTCTGGCCGCCTGCGCCACGGAGCCCGCGCCCCTCGTCATCACCCCCGGGATACCCGTTGCGGGGAGCCCGGCCATGCCGGCGCCGCACATGCCCACCGACCTGACCCCCGCCGGCGTTCGGGCCGCCGACGATCACCTGGCGCTGGAGGCGGTGGACGGCGCGGAGGCCTTGGCCTTCGTGGCGGCGTCGAACCAGCGGGCGCTGACCACTCTGGAGAGCGATCCGCGCTACGAGCCGTTCCGGCGGCAGGCCGAGGCGATCCTGACCGCGACGGACCGGATCCCGTCACCCAGCTTCCTCGGCGACGGCATCGGCAATTTCTGGCAGGACGCGACCAACCCCAGGGGCATGTGGCGGCGCACGACGCTGGACAGCTACCGCTCGGCGGACACGCGTTGGCGGACCCTGCTGGACATCGACGCCCTCGCCCGGGCGGAAGGCAAGGACTGGGTCTGGAAGGGCGCCGACTGCCTCGCGCCCGACGACGCCCGCTGCCTGATCAGCCTGTCCGATGGCGGCAAGGACGCCGTGGTGGTGCGCGAATTCGACACCGTGACCGGCCTGTGGGTCGCGGACGGTTTCATCCTGCCCGAGGGCAAGCACCGGCTGGAGTGGCTGGATCGCGACACCCTTCTGGTGGCCACGGACTTCGGTTCAGGCACGCTGACGGAGTCAGGTTATCCTTACATCGTGAAGTCGCTGAAGCGCGGCCAGACTCTGGCTCAGGCGACGGAAGTCTACCGGGGCGAGCAGTCCGACGGCGGTTACGGAGTGAGCCCCTCCGTCTATCGGGACAAGGAGGGCCGGGTCGAGGCCGTCTTGTTCCGTCGCCCGCTCGACACCTTCCGCGCAGAGACGTGGCGCTGGGTCGACGGTCGGGCGGTCGAGCTGAACTTGCCGGAACGGGTCGGCGTCAGCGGGACCATGGGCCGTGGGCTCGTCTTCACACTCGATCAGGACTGGGCGGTCTCCGGCCGCACCCTGCCCGCAGGCGCCCTTGTCGTCGCCGATCTGGACGGGCTTGCGCGGACGGGGCCAACCGACGCAGCGGTCGTTTTCGCTCCCGGAGAGCGCCAGTCCCTCGATGGCGTGCGGGTCATGTCAGACAGCATCATGGCGGTCGTATCGGACAATGTTGTCGGCACGCTGAAACGTTTCGACCCCGCGCCGGGCGGCTGGCGGGCCACCGATATCGCCGTACCGACGAACAGCGCCGTAGGTCTTGGCGACAGCTCGAAAGCCCGCGGACAGGTGTTCCTGTCGACCCAGGGGTTCCTGACGGCGCCGACGCTCAGCCTCGCTGACGTTCTGTCAGCGACCATAACCAGCCTGCGCTCCGCCCCGGCCAAGTTCGACGCGACCACGCATATCACTGAGCAGTTCGAGGCCGCGTCTTCAGACGGCACGAAAATTCCCTATTTCGTCACCCGCCCGCGCGACCTCGCCATGGATGGCTCCGCCCCGACGATCCTGTTCGGCTACGGCGGGTTTCAGGTCAGCTTTCCGCCCGCCTACAAGCCCGAAATGGGCAAGCTGTGGCTCGAGAACGGCGGCGTGTTCGTGCAGGCCAACATCCGCGGCGGCGGTGAGTTCGGACCGGCGTGGCACCAGTCGGTGCTCAAGGAAAACCGGCAGCTGGCCTTCGACGATTTCGCCGCTGTCGCCGCAGACCTGCATCGGAGGGGGATCACCTCGCCGCGCCGGACCGGCATCTATGGCCGCTCGAACGGCGGCGTGCTGACCTCGGTGACGATGACCCAGCATCCGGAGCTGATCAACGCGGCGGTGATCGAGAGCCCGCTTATCGACATGCTGCGCTATCACGAGCTTCCCGCGGGCGCTTCGTGGATCGGCGAATACGGCGACCCGCGCATTCCGGAGGAGGCGGCGTATATCGCCCGCTATTCCGCCTATCAGCAGCTTCGTCCGGATACGGATTATCCGCGTGTCTACATAACCACGAATACGCGCGACGATAGGGTCCACCCCGGCCACGCGCGAAAATTCGCCGCGCGGCTGGCGCAGCAGGGGCACGACCACCTGTACTATGAGGAGACCTCGGGCGGGCACTCCAACGACGCCGACCCGGTCGCCAACGCCCGGCGCTGGGCGCGGCACTATGTCTATCTCGCCCAGCAGTTGATGGACTGAGGGCTAGGCGGGGTCGACCAGCTTCAGCTTCGGCGACTTCTTCGGCTTCTCTCCGGCGGCCGCCTTTTTCGCCAGCTTCTCGGCCTTCCGGGCGTC
>DASRWP010000427.1:0-2870 GCA_035654535.1 Brevundimonas sp. | reverse complement strand
TCCATGCCGCCGTGATCGACGGCGGCAGCATCCCTCTGACCATCCTCGAACGCCGCGTCCGCGCGGCCATGACCGCCTGAAGCACCGGAGCTCAGCATGACCCTCGACCGTCGCCGTCTGATGTTGTCCGCCGCCGGAGCGGGGCTGATCGCCGCCCTTCCGGCGCGGGCCGGGGTCCAGACCCCAGCCTCTCCCGCCGACGCGCGGCTCGACGCCATGCTGACCCGGTGGTTCGAGGAGAATGTCGATCTCTCGCCGGAGTTCGCCACCAACCTCGGCCTCGACCGGGACGCCCGCGGACCGTTGTCAGGCCAGCTCCGCAATATCGGATTGCGCGACGCCGAGGCCGACCGCGCCCGCGCCCGCGCACGCTGGGCCGAGATCCAGACGGTGTCGGAGGAGGGTCTGTCGGACCAGTCCAAGGTCTCGCTCGCGGTTTATCGCTTTACCGCCGAAGGGGCGGCCCGCGCGGCCGACATCCCCTACGGCGGCGGCATCGGCCCCTATACGGTGACGCAGCGGTCGGGCGCCTACTTCAGCGTGCCGGACTTCATGGCCAACCAGCACCGCGTCGAGACGGCCGCTGACGCGGAGGCCTTCCTGTCGCGCCTGTCCGCCTTCGCGCGGGTGCTGGATCAGGAAAACGAGCGGATCGTCGCCGACGAGCGGTTGGGCGTGATGCTGCCGTCCTTCCTGATGGACAAGACGCTGACCCAGTTGCGCACGCTGCGCGATACGCCTGCCGCCGACATGGCCATGGTTCAGGCGCTGGTGCGCAAGACCGCCGAGAAATCCCTGCCGGGGGACTGGGGCGTGCGGGCCGGCATGATCATCGACAACGAGATCAAGCCGGCGCTCGGTCGTCAGATCGCGGTGTTCGAGGCCCAGCGCCCGCGGGCGACCGAGGACGCGGGCGCCTGGAAGCTCCCGCAGGGCGATCTGGTCTACGCGCTGGCGCTGCGGGCCTACACCACCACCGACTACGACGCCCAGACCATCCACGACATCGGCGTGCGACAGGTCGCCGAGATCCAGAGCGAGATCGACACGATCCTGAGGGGCATGGGGATGGCCGACGGCTCGGTCGGCAGCCGCATCAAGACCCTCAGCGAGGATCCGCAATACCTGTGGCCGAACACCGACGAGGCCAAGGTCCAGTTGATTGAGTCGCTGAACCAGCAGATGGCGGCGCTGGAGCCCCTGCTGCCGCGCGTGTTCAACACACTCCCGGGCGCCCGGGTGCAGATCCGGCGCGTGCCGCCGTCCATCGAGCTGGGCGCGCCGGGCGGCTACTATCAGGCCGCATCGCTCGACGGCTCGCGGCCCGGCGCCTACTACATCAACCTGTCGAACACGGCGAACTGGCCCAAATGGGGCCTACCGACCCTGACCTATCACGAGGCCAGCCCCGGGCATCACTTCCAGATCACGGTCGCGCGCGAAGCGGGCAGCCTGCCGATCTATCGCCGCATCGCCGGCAACTCGGCCTACAACGAGGGCTGGGCCCTGTATGCGGAACGGGTCGCGGCGGACGATCTCGACGTCTATGCGGGCGATCCGCTGGGCCGGATCGGCTATCTGCAGTCCTACCTGTTCCGCGCGGTGCGGCTGGTGGTCGACACGGGCCTGCATCACAAGCGCTGGAGCCGCGATCAAGCGATCCGCTACATGATCGACGAGTGCGGCGAGCCGCCGGAGTCAGCCGAGAAGGAGATCGACCGCTACTGCGTCTCGATCGGGCAGGCCTGCTCCTACAAGCTGGGGCAGACCGTGATCGCCCGGCTGCGGACCGAGGCGGAAGCCAAACCCGGCTTCGACCTCAAGGCCTTCCATGACGCGGTCCTGTTGAATGGCTCGGTGCCGTTGAAGGTGCTGGAGGGGCTGATGCGGAGCTGACGGTCCGTCTTCCGGGGGCGGGACTGGTCGGCGACGCGCTCGGTGGACCGATTCCGCGTCCTCGCTGCAACACCCTAGCAGCGCCGAATGTGGCTCTCGGAACCGTTGGCCGGGCAAAGCCTTTTCTGCGGCCAGAGGGGAGCCGCCAGTTGCTTAGTTGGTTGTCGAGAGGGTGCCGTCTGGCGCTCACACAATATGTTCGCGCCGGGTTCCCGCGGCGTCTGGTCTAGGCTCCGGCCCGCGAGGCCGCCCCGGAGCCCCTGCTCAGCTAATGGTCCAGCCGTCTGCTTCGCGGAGGGCGTTGTGGATGGCCGTGGCGGCGACGGCGGCTTCGGCCCCGGCCACGGCGATCTGGTTCAGGCCGCGCACAACGTCCCCGGCGCTGTAGAGACCGGGCACGCTGGTCTGCTGGTGCGCATCCACGAACAGCCGGCCATCTTCGCCCAGGCGCGCGCCCACCGCCTCCGCTAGGTCAGCGTTCGGCGAAGTTCCCAACGCTGAATAGAGCAGATCGAAGCTGCGGAACGCGCCGCCCCAACTGAGGGCCGTCACGCGGTCGCCCTCAAGCTGGACGTTTTCGATGGGCGCGTGGATCAGCTCGATCCCAAGCCGCTCCAGGTCCGCCGTTTCCGTCAGCGCGTCGGCCGGCCCGACGTGAATGAGCGTTACCCTTTCCGAGTAGGTGCGGAGGAAAGCCGCCTCGCGCACGCCCTTGCCGTCATCGCCGATGACAGCGACGGTCTTGTCGATGGCTTCGTAGCCGTCGCAGATCGGGCAAATGCGGACGACAGAACGCTCGATGGCGCGCTCGACGCCCGGCAGGTTCGGATGGTGGTCGACGACGCCCGTCGCCAGCAGCACGGCCCGGGCGCGCACCAGGCGACCATTCAGGGTGGCGGTGAAGCCTTCTCCATCCTGTATCAGCGTCTCGACCCGACCGGGCTCCACGACCGCGCCGTACTCCTGCGCCTGTT
>DASRWP010000426.1:0-1742 GCA_035654535.1 Brevundimonas sp. | reverse complement strand
CTTGGCGGCGGGGCGGAGGAGGCCGCCGAGCTGGGCTTCCGGCCCGAGCACGCGGCCCTCGCCGAGAATGGGCCGATCCAGGGCCACGTCCTGGCGGCCGAGCATCTGGGCAGCGACACTTACGCCTATGTTGAGGTGGAGGGAGCTGAACGGCCCCTACTGGTCCGGCTACCCGGCGAGCGCGCAGTGGTCCCCGGCGCTGCGACGGCAATCCGCCCCGACCCGGCGCGGGTCCATCTCTTCGATGCGGCCGGTCGGGCGATCCTGCGGGCGGGAGCCCGGCTGATGGAGGGCGTGGCGTGACCCATCCCGAGCTTGAGCCCGTGGCCGTGGAGGCGGCGACCTATCCCAGCCTGCGCGGCCGCGCGGTCCTGATCACCGGGGGTGGGTCGGGTATCGGAGCCCATCTGGTCGAGGCCTTCGCGCAACAAGGTGCCCGGGTGGGCTTCATTGAGCGCGACGCCGTGGCGGCGGAGGCCACGGCCGAAGCCGTCGCGGCCGCGACGGGGTTGAGACCGACTTTCACGATCGCGGATCTGACTGACATCGCAGCCACGCGCGAGGCCATCGCAAGCCTGTCGGGGCGCTGTGGGGCGTTCCGCGTCCTCGTGAACAACGCAGGCAATGACGACCGTCTCCGCGTCGAGGACGTGACGCCCGACTACTGGGACGAGCGGTTCGCCGTGAACCTGCGCCACCAGTTCTTCGCGGCGCAGATGGTAATTGGCCCCATGGCCGAGGCCGGCGGCGGATCGATCGTCAACATGGGGTCGAACAGCTGGATGCAGGGCGCCCCCGGGCTGATCTGCTACACCACCGCCAAATCGGCTGTGCAGGGCCTGACGAAGTCGCTCGCCCGGGAACTCGGCGATCGCAGGATCCGGGTGAACGCCGTGCTGCCGGGCTGGATCCTGACCGAACGGCAGGTGAACCGCGCCAAAGCGATCTATCCCGACAAGTTCGCCGACTACCTAACCCGGCAATGCCTGAAGGAGTTTCTCCTGCCGCCGGACGTCGCTCGCATGGTCCTGTGGCTGGCGGCCGACGACGCCCGGCTGGTCACGGCGCAGAGCTTCATCATCGACGCCGGCGTCGTTTGATTGGAACTCAGTTTCAAGTTGTTGACACGCGAAGCACTCAGCAGTATCGATCTTGAAACTAAGTTCCAAAAGGGGGAGGATAAGATGAGATTGAGCTTCACAGCCAAGGTAGCCGCCGCGATCGTGGGGCTCGGGGCGCCAGCCTCCGCCCAAGACGTCGAGTTCATGACCTGGACCTACACTGAGGAGACGGGTCAGGCGGCCATTCAAGGCATGATCGACAGCTTCGCGGCCGGGTCCGGCCTCGCTGTTGAGCCGCAGGGCTATGCCTGGGGCGACATGACGACGAACTACGTCCTGCGGTCCCGCTCGGGAGCGCTGCCGGACGTGGGCCAAGTGCAGGAACGGCTGCTTCCGGTACTCAAGGACCTGCCCGGCATCGTCGACTTCAATGAGGTTTATGACCGCGCCGAACTCGAGGCAATGTTCCCCCCGGGCTTTCTCGCCATGGGCGAGGTGGACGGCCGCCAGATCGCCCTGCCCTGGATCGGCGGAACTGTCGGATGGGTCGCCAACCAGGAGGTGCTGGACGCCGCTGGCGTAACCGAGATGCCCGACACCCTGGACGAGTTCCGAGCCGCGCTGGTCGCGGTGCGTGACAATGTCGAGGGCTCGGTCCCCTTTGGCCTCGCCACCAAGAAC
>DASRWP010000425.1:0-1619 GCA_035654535.1 Brevundimonas sp. | reverse complement strand
GTCTTCTGGGCCGCGGTCCGCGAGGACGCGCGCTACATTTCTGGTGCTGAAACCGGGCTACGCCCGTTTCAGGGCAAACTTCATCTGGTCGAGCTTGGTCTTCAGCGAGGCGTCGAACAGCTTCGAGCCCACCTTGACCTTCAGGCCGCCAAGGATCGACGGATCGACCCGGGCGGTCATTTCGGGATCCTTGCCCAGCGAAGCGCGCAGGGCGGACTGGATTGAGGTCATCTGCGCAGCAGTCAGCGGCTGGGCCGACACCACCTCGGCGGCGACCACGCCCGTCTTCTTGGCATAAAGGGCGTCGAAGCCGGCGATCACGCCGGGCAGGTCGCGCGCGCGGCCGTTCTGGCCCAGCAGGCCGAGGAAGTCGCGCGTCACGCCATTGAAGCGAGCGGCGTCGGCGATGGCGACCAGACCCTTTTGCTGATCCTCCGACGCGATCACCGGCGAGGTGGCCAGGCGGCGCAGGTCGGCGCTGTCGTTCCACGCGGCGCGCAGCGACTTGAGATCAGCGCGCACGGCCTCAAGGACGCCGGTCTCATCAGCCAGATCGAACAGCGCCTGTGCGTAGCGCTCTCCGACTTCCGTCGTCCTGTAATCGTCAGCCACTTGTAAGGTCCGCGCGGGTTAGCGTTCGGGTTGCGGCCGGCGGCGGAGTGCGCACCGACCAAAGGCTTGAAATGCTTGCAGAAAGCAAACCGGGGACGCGCCTTGCGACGCGCCCTCCGGCTCAGCCGGGCGCCTGATAGCACCCATCCCCCGCCGCCGCAACCGAAGCAGGCCGCGAGGGTCCGTCGGATTGCCGCACCCTTGTCAGTGGGCGGCGCGTTTCCCGCGCGGGATAAGGTGCATGATCGCCACGATAACGCCGCCGACCACGAGGCCGACAATCGCAGAGGTGGCGGCGGTCGCCAGCCACCCCGTTACGGGACCGATGAGGGGCACGCGCCCGGCGGCGGCGCCGAGACCCTCGATCAGGCCGGGCAGGAGATCGAGATGAAACTCGTGCAGGCCGTGGACCAGAATTCCTCCACCGACCCAGAGCATGGCCAGGGTGCCGATCGTCGCCAGCCCGGCCAGCACGATCGGCATGGCGCGAACCAGACCTCGACCCAGCGCCCGCGCCGAGGTCGAGCGGCGCTCGGCCAGATGCAGGCCGATGTCGTCCATCTTCACAATCAGGGCGACGGCGCCATAGACCACCACCGTGATCAGCAACCCGACGAGGGCCAGCGCCGCCGCCTGCGTCGCCAGGGAACGTTCGGCCAGGTCGGCCAGGGCGATCGCGGTGATCTCGGCGGACAGGATAAGATCGGTGCGGATCGCCGACCCGACCATCTTCTTTTCCTGCTCTTCGGACGACAGGGCCAGCTCGTCGACCGCGACCTCGCCGTCGCCGTGCCCCGCCAGCTTCTCCCACAGCTTTTCGCACGCCTCGAAACAGAGATACGCCCCGCCGATCATCAGAAGCGGCGTCAGGGCCCAGGGTGCAAAGGCGCTGATCAGAAGCGCGCCCGGCAGCAGGATGAGGAATTTGTTCTTCAGCGAGCCGATGGCGATCTTGCGGATGATCGGCAGCTCGCGCTGGGGCGAGAAGCCCATCGCGTAACCCGGCG
>DASRWP010000424.1:0-4323 GCA_035654535.1 Brevundimonas sp. | reverse complement strand
ATCCGTCAGGATCTGAACGCCCCGGCAGCTGCGATTCAGGCTGTTCTCGCCGCTGCCGAAGCCGACGGCGATATCCGCGTCCCCGAGCTCGTGCTGTCTACTCCGGAGGGGTCGACGCCGCTGGAAGGCTGGTTGTGGGCGCGGGGCTTTCTCGCGGTGGCCGACGACCCGGAGTACGGTCCGTACCTCACCCTGTCGGACAAAGGGCGTCGCTTCATTCAGGCTGATGTCAGCGGATGGTTCAATGCCGAGGCCGGCGGAACGCCGCGGATGCAATGCCAGGCGGGAGCCAGCGTAACCAGCGCCGACTGCGATGCGGTGGTCACCTACTCGACCGTGGCCGGGCGCGAAGCGGGCATGGCGAACGCAGCCATTCCGCAGTCCCGCGCTTACCTGGAGGCCGCGTTCAGGCCGGGCGAGGGTTGGTCGGTCACGCGGCTTTCGGCCGAGGGCGACACGCCGTCCGCCGCCGTTCGCAAGGCCCTGTTCGGAAGCTCCGATGATCAGCAGGCCGGCCGCGACGCCTTTGTCCAAGCCGTGCGAGCGCGGCTGGAGACGATGAACGCGGCGAACGCGGAAGCGCAGGTCGCCCCCGCATCTGCCGCCGCTTCCGCCGTCATGGCTGCGGCCGATCAGGCCGCCGCCGCCCCGAAGCCGCCGGTCGCCCGTGCCAGCAACCCCGGACCTGCGGCGCGTCCGTCGACGGTGATCAACGCGTCCTACGCCCGACGCCCGACGCAGGACGAGCTGCTCAGCGTCTATCCCCGTCAGGCGCTGTCGCGAGGGCTGACGGGCCGGTCCAGCATGACCTGCATGGCCACCGTGTCGGGCACCCTGGAGGATTGCGTGTCCGAATCCGAGACGCCGATAGGCTCGCGATTTGGGCAGGCCGCCGTGTCAGCCGCCCCCTTTTTCAGAATGAATCCCCGGACCGAAAACGGCCAGCCGGTCGAATCCTCGGTGTCCCTGTCCATCGTCTGGCAACCCTGAACTGGAACCGTCATGCTGGTGAAGCTCGAAGCGCTCTACCTGAACATCCTCCGTGTGGTGATTCTGGTTCTTGCGACGCTCCTCCTTGTCGGAGCCGCCATCGGCGCGGTCATCGCCGCTCCGATGTTGATGTCGTCGTTCGGAGGTGGCGAGTCAAACGCCGCGCGCATGGTCCAGAACGACCGGCTTGCAGACTACCTCGGCGGCGGGCGCCAGGAACCGGCCCAGGCCGGCGCGCCCACGGCGGAGCAGGAAGAGGCCGCACGGCAGTCGGACCGACGGATACGCGAGGCGGCCCAGAACCTGAGCCGGTACGTGCAGGCGAAGCAGGGCTTCAATCCAGTGACCGCCGCCATAACGGGGTACATTCAGGAACAGGCGGACTCGCTGCCGCCGAGCCTGTTCGAAAAATACTGCGATAGCATCCTTGCCCTGTCCCGGGATCTGGTGGCCCGGCCTGCGGCCGCGGCGCCGGTCAACGTGGATGAACTGATCCCGTGGCACCACCAGCGTTTCATGGATGCGGCGCAGCAGGCCGCCGAGCGTGACGCTGTGCGCGCCATGGAAGAAGCTGCGCGCCGGGGCGCGGCCGTGGCGGCCGGGGCAGCAGCCGCCGGGCTATTCATGATGTTTCTGCTGCTGGTCTTCGTCTTCGTTTTGGTGAAGATAGAAAGAAACCTGCGCCTGCTGCCGGTGCTCGTGTCCGACGAGCCGGAGACCCCGTCTTCGCCCATTTTCCCCGCGGCGACGTCGCCACGCCAGGATGAAGGCCATCGCCCGATTGGCCAACTGACCCCCTGATCAGTCCTCCAGCCGCCCCATCAGCACCAGCGCGCCGACAGCCGTCAGGACGCCCAGCGTGAACGCGCCGATGACAGTGCCGACGGCGACGGGGGTGGAGACGGTGACCTGGCGCGCCTCGTACCATTCGACGATGTCGGCGTCGTGGAGGTCGTCGTCGGTGTAGCCCTCGACGTGGTACAGGGTGTCTTCATCGGTCATGTCGGGGCTCCGGCTACGGTCGGTTCGGAAATGCCCCGCCGGCCACGCGGTTCCTGCGCCCGCCCCGGCGCCCGCCCGTGACAGCCGCCGCGGCTTCGGCTAGATGCCCGGCTCTCCGGCGGCGCGGGCGCTCATGCAGCGAGCGACCGCGTCGCGAGCGTTAGCGCCCTAGAAGAGTCCTCATGGCCGGCCATTCCAAGTTCAAGAACATCATGCACCGCAAGGGGCGCGCCGATGCGCAGCGCTCCAAGCTGTTCTCGAAGCTGTCGCGCGACATCACCGTCGCCGCCAAGCTCGGGCTGCCGGACCCGGCGATGAACCCGCGCCTGCGTCTGGCGGTGAATAACGCCAAGGCCGAGAGCCTGCCGCGCGATGTGATCCAGCGGGCCATCAACAAGGCCGCCGGCGGCGATGTCGATCTGATGGAAGAGGTCCGCTACGAGGGCCGGGGACCGGGCGGCGTCGGCATCATCGTCGAGGCTCTGACCGACAACCGCAATCGCGCCAACTCCAACATCCGCTCCTGCTTCACCAAGAACGGCGGCCAGTTGGGCGAGATGAACTCGGTGGCCTTCATGTGGAACCGGGTCGGGCGGATCATCTATCCGGCCGAGGCGGGCAGTGAAGACGCGGTGATGGAAGCCGCCATTGAGGCGGGCGCGCAGGATGTCGAGAGCGATCTGGTCAAGCCGGACATCTATGAGGACGCGCCGGGCCACACCATCTGGACGACCTTTGAGGACCTGAACGAGGTCGCGGAGTCGCTTTCGAAAATCCTCGGCGACGCCAAGTCGACAGCGCTGGTCTGGCGTCCGCAGACCGAGGTCCCGGTCACCGGCGAGGCGGTCGGCACGCTGATGAAGCTGCTGGACGCGCTGGACGCCGAGGACGACGTACAGAACGTCTACTCGAACGAGGACATCACGGACGAAGATCTGGCGAAATACGCGGGCTGATCGCCGCCTCGCGCCGGCGCCTAATCCGGAGGCGAAGCGACCGAGCCTCCGGCTCGCGGGCTCCCGAACAGGCGGCGCCAGTCGTCGTGCATGCGCGGATCGCGAATGCCGATGGTGTGATACGGGTTGGGCCGCGCCTGATTGACCTCGATCAGGCCGGAGTCGAGGTCGAGCACCCGGATTTGGTCGGCCGGGATTCCGAGCTGGTCATAGGACCGGGCGAGCAGGTCCGCGGCGGCCTCATCCTTGTGATAGACGCCGAACCAGCGTTCCGGCGGCGTGGCGGAGGGTTGCTGCAGCCACGGCGCCAGGGTCGGGCCCGGCGAAAAGTCCCATGGGCTGGAGAACAGCACCGCGCGCGCGACGGACTCCCGCTTGGCGATATAGGCGGCCATTCCCGCGCCCTGGGACTGGCCGGTGACGATGATGCGGCTCCAGTTCGGCGCGTCGCCGTTCAGATAGGCTGCCCAGCCCTCGTCCGGGTGCAGGCGGTCGAGATGGCGCAGCAACAGGGTCAGCCGGTGCACGATGGCCTCGTCGGGCGTGTCATCGATCAGGCCGAAATCGCCCTCGCCGTAAATGCGTTTGCGACGGAAGTCGCCGGAACAGTCGGGATCGGGCGCGTTGGCGCACATCTGCACCACCGCCTGGGCCGTCGGGTAGCTGACGCCGAGGGCGCGAAAGCCCTGATCGGCGACGAAGTTGATAATCGGCGCCATGTTCTCGGGCCGTCCGCCCGTCCCGGACATGAAGACGACGAGCGGGGTGTCGGGCGCCGGCCGGTCGAAGGCGACGTAATGCGCATCATCGACACGACGGGTGGAGGCGTCGATCTCCGAAGGCCGGATCCGGTAGATCACGCGGCTGTCCCGCGCGACGCTTTCTGCGGGCGGCGCCGCGGCGGCAGGGGTCTGTGCCGCGGAAGGCGTCGCGACCGCGGGAAGCGCCACGAGCGCCGCCAGCATCCATGCACGCAACGCTCGCCGAGCCTGCTGGGACATGACGTTCCGATCGTCGATTCACGCGCCGTTCTCCGGCGCAAGGCAACGCCGGCGAAGCTAGCGCCAAAAGCTTCACTGTGGAACAGGGTCCGGACCGGGGCCGTTGGGACCGTCATGGACATGAACGATCTGCCCGGGTTCACCCTGCCGCTTCTGGCGTCGATAATCGCCGGGGGCGTGATCGGATTCGAACGCGAATGGCGCGGCCGCGCGGCCGGTTTCCGCACCCACATTCTTGTCTGTCTGGCTTCCGCCCTGCTGATGGAAACCGCGGTGTCCCAAGGCGCATGGCGGTTCCTGCCCATGAGCGGAACCGAGATCGTCAGCGACCCCACCCGCATGGCGCACGGCGTCCTGACGGGGATCGGCTTTCT
>DASRWP010000423.1:0-5324 GCA_035654535.1 Brevundimonas sp. | reverse complement strand
GGGGACGCAGCGCTCCTTGGCCGACTTCCGCGGCAAGACCGTTGTGCTGGAATGGACCAACGAAGGCTGTCCCTATGTGAAGAAGCACTACACCGGCGCCATGCAGGCACTGCAGCGCGAGGCGACCGCCGACGGCGTCGTCTGGCTGAGCATCATCTCCTCAGCGCCGGGGACGCAGGGTCACGTCGAGGGTGACGCCGCCCGCCAGTGGAAGACACGCACCAACGGCGCGTCGACCCATCTGCTGCTCGATCCCACCGGCGAGATCGGCAAGCTTTACGGGGCTAAAACCACGCCCGACATGCGCGTGATCAACGCCGAGGGGCAGCTTGTCTACGTCGGCGGTATCGACGACCGGCCCACAAACAAGGTCGAGGATCTGGAGGGGGCCAACAACTTCGTACGGGCGGCGCTGGCGGACGTGAAGGCCGGGCGGGCGGTGAGGACTCCGTTCGCAGCGCCGTATGGCTGCGCGGTGAAGTATCCGGAGACGGTGGGGACGTGATCCTCTTCCTTTCTCCGGCAAGGGTAGAAGGGAACTGGTTCTACACTTCCGGCTGCGGCGGGGCGGTGACGACCTCGACGTTGTCGTTCAGGAGGTAGGCCAGTTCGGACAGCGCCACCGAGCGTTCCGCGGGCGTTGCAGCAGCTTCGACGGCGGCGATCTTCTTCGGCATGTCCTCGGAGATGCCCCGCAGGATGCATTTCAGGTCGCCGTCGGTTCCGCGCTCCTTGAGCACCAGATGGCCCTGCATGTCAGCGGCCGCGAGTTCGGCGGCCTGGGCCTTGAAGCTGGTGAAGCCGGCGCCGGCGGCGAAGTCCGCCCGGTTTGCGGCTCCGGCGTCGATCCAGCCCTGAACCACGCCGCGCAGCGCGCCCGATCGGGCCACGATGTCGGCGAACAACGGCTCGCCCGCGACGGAGGCAGGCGCCTCGGCGACCGCCGGCGGCTGGGCCGCGGCCATGGCCACATTGGGGTCAGAGAGCAGAAGGGAGACAGCCAGGGCGACGCCGCAGGACATGGCGAACCTCATATTGTTTGGCCGATTCACGGATTCGGCGTTGAACCGGTTTACGCCAGACCCGTAAACGAGGGTTTACCCTTCCCAACTGCGAGCCCGCCGATGACCGCCCGCGATCAGGCCCTGTCCATGCTCCGAGCCGTGGCCCGCAAGGACGCCGACAGCCGCATCGTTCATCAGTTCGCCATCGACCCCGGCCGCATGCAGCGAATGGGGGTCGAGGCGGCCGGACTGTACGTCGACCTGTCGAAACAGTCGTGGAGCGCCGAGGGCTTCGAGGCGGCGCTGGATCTGGCCCGGACCTGCGACGTCGAGGGCCGGCGCGACGCGCTGTTCGCGGGCGAGGCGGTCAACAACACCGAGGGCCGGGCGGTGCTACATCCCGCGCTGCGGGCGACGGAAGGCTCGGATTTCACGGCGCTGGGCGAATCGGTGTCAGCGGAGGTCGACGCCGTGCGCAAGGCCATGGCCGAGTTCGCCGGCGATGTCGGTTCCGGAGCCGAGACCGGGGGCACCAAGCAGCCGTTCAACACCATCATCCATATCGGCATCGGCGGATCCGACCTCGGCCCCCGCCTCCTGTGGCAGGCCCTGAAGCCGTTGGAGCCGACGATCCAGCTGCGTTTCGTCGCCAATATCGATCCGCGCGACATGGCCGAGGCCCTGTCCGGTCTGGATCCGGAGACGACGCTGGTGGTGGTCGTGTCCAAGACTTTCACCACCCAGGAAACGCTCGCCAACGCCGAGCTGGCCAAGGCCTGGCTGGCCGAAAGCCTGTCGCCGCGGCGGTTGGTCAAACACCTCGTCGGCGTCACTGCAGCGCCGGACAAGGCGAAGGAGTGGGGCTGCGGCCGGACCTTCGGCTTCCGCGACTGGGTCGGAGGCCGCTATTCGCTGTGGTCGGCGGTCAGCCTCTCAGTGGCCGTGGCGCTGGGCTGGGACGTCTTCGAGCGGGTGCTGGACGGCGCGCGGGCGATGGATGCGCACTTCCTCGAAGCCGATCTGGAGCGCAACGCACCGGTGCTGCTGGCGCTGGCGCAGGCCTACAATGTCGAGGGCCGGGGGCGCCAAGCCCGGACCGTCGCCCCCTACGCCCACGGCCTGCGCCGCCTGCCCGCCTTCCTGCAGCAGCTGGAGATGGAGTCGAACGGCAAGGGTGTGAAGCGCGACGGCTCGCCGGTCGACACCGCCACCGGCCCGATCGTGTTCGGCGAGCCCGGCACCAACGGCCAGCACGCCTTCTTTCAGCAGATCCACCAAGGGCCGACCGTGGTGCCGGCGGAATTCGTCGTGGTCGGCCATACCTCGGACGAGGCCATGGACGCGCGCGAGGGGGACGCGCCGCTGTGGTCCAACGCCTTGGCTCAGGCGCAGGCGCTGATGGTCGGCAAGACGCAGGCCGAGGCGCGGGCCGAGCTGATCGCGGGCGGCGCCTCGGAGGCCGAGGCCGACCGGCTGGCCCCGCACAAGGCCTTCCCCGGCGACCGTCCCTCCACGACCATCCTGATGGACGCGCTGAGCCCCGAAGCGGTCGGCGCCCTGCTGGCGCTGTATGAGCACAAGACCTTCGTCGAGGGGGTGATCTGGGACATCAACAGCTTCGACCAGTGGGGCGTCGAACTGGGCAAGGTGCTGGCCAGGGCGGTGCTGAAGGACGTCGGCGCGGGCGAGCCGTCGAAGGGTCTGGACCCCTCGACGGCGGAGCTGATGAAGCGGCTGATGGTGTAGCCGCCGACTGGGCTCAAGTTTCTCCCAAACGAAGAGGGGTCAGCCGGGCGTCGTCGCCGTGACCCGGGCGCGTCCGTTCATCTGGCTGGCGGGCTGGCCGGGCCAGTGACCGAGCGGATGGTTGCCCCAGTTGAGGCCGGCGGCGCGCGGCTGGATGCAGCCGTCCTCGCTCTGGGTCATGCACACCTTGTAGACCGTACCGTCGATACGCACCGACATCGGCCGGCCGTTGGGGGCGCGGTCGACCACGACAGCCGCGCCTGCGCGGGCGGCGGGGGTCGCGGGGGCGGTCTGGGCCTGAACGGGCCCGGCGGCGGCCGCGCCGAAGAGGGCCGCGGCGGCGAGGGCCGTCTTGAAGTTTCTGCTGATCAACATCGTCGCTTCCTGACAAGGTTTCGGGGGCGCCGCGTTCGCGTGCCCGGGCGTCGGGGCTACGTCGCTTCCGCGAACACGGATCACCGGGAAAAATCGCAAAGCTGCAGCTTCGTTCCATAGCGCACGGACTCGGCATGGATCGTGATCGGCGGCCAAGGGCCGTATCGCGCATGAAAAAGGCGGACGCCGTCGCCAGCGCCCGCCTTCGTCGCTCCGCCCGGCCAGACTTACGCGGTCGGGCGGACCAAAACTGATCTACCAGCGGCGATCGTAGCGGTATTCGCGATCGCGGCGGTTCTGATGGCTGCGCCACTCGCCGTGGTTCCGCCAGAAGCGACCGTCGCGATAGTAGCGGCCGTCATAGGTGCGGCCTTCCTGATAGCGGCCGTAGCGGTCGCCATATGAGCCGTCACGGCTGTTGATGCCGTGCTCGCGCTCCCAGTGGCCGAGGTTCCGGTAGCAGCGCCCGTCGCGGTAATATTCGCAATCGGGGCCGCGATAGGTTCCCTGACCGTAGGCGTAGCGGCTGTCCTGGGCCGACGCGGCCAGCACCGTGCGCAGGATGGTGTCGATCAACGGGTCTCCGTACGACTGGGCGGCGGCGGGGGTCGCGCTCATGCCGGCCAGGCCAAGGCCGAGGGCCATTGCGGCGGCGGCGCCGGTGGTCTTCAGGGTGACGGGGTTACGCATCGGATCGCTCCTTCTGACGCCGACAGAAGCCGGCATTGCCATCAGGATAGTCGCGAGCCCCTGTACCGGGACGGAGCCCGGCGTTCAGGTTGCAGTCATCAGGCGGCCGGATTGACGCCCGATTTCGGGGCGGCCCCGCTTGACGATCCCCGGCGGTCCCCCTACTTCCCCCTCGCGTTAGCACTCGGTCGCTGTGGCTGCCAAAATAGCCGGGCCCCGGGTCCCAAATCGAACTGTTGGAGACAATCAGATGGCGTTTCGTCCGCTCGGCGACCGCGTGCTCGTGAAGCGCGTGGAAGAAGAATCCAAGACCAAGGGCGGGATCATCATCCCCGACACCGCCAAGGAAAAGCCGCAGGAAGGCGAAGTCGTCTCCGTCGGCCCCGGCGCCCGCGACGACTCGGGCAAGGTCAACCCGCTCGAGCTCAAGGCCGGCGACCGCATCCTGTTCGGCAAGTGGTCGGGCACCGAGGTCAAGCTGGAAGGCGAAGACCTGATCATCATGAAGGAATCCGACGTCCTGGGCGTGCTCTGAGCCCCCACGTCGCGACCCCTTCTTCCCTGACAATTTGACATAGGAGCAGCCTCACATGGCCGCCAAACAAGTTCAGTTCTCCACCGAAGCCCGCGAGAAGATGCTGCGGGGCGTCAACGTCCTCGCCAATGCGGTCAAGGTCACGCTCGGTCCCAAGGGCCGCAACGTCATCATCCAGAAGTCCTTCGGCGCGCCGCGCTCGACCAAGGACGGCGTCTCGGTGGCCAAGGAAATCGAGCTGGAGGATCCCTTCGAGAACATGGGCGCCCAGCTGATCCGCGAAGTCGCCTCCAAGACCAATGACAAGGCCGGCGACGGCACCACCACCGCCACCGTGCTGGCCCAGTCGATCGTGCAGGAAGGCCTCAAGTCCGTCGCCGCCGGCATGAACCCGATGGATCTGAAGCGCGGCATCGACAAGGCCGTCTCGGCCGTCATCGCCGACATCAAGGCGTCGTCCAAGAAGGTCAGCGCCAACTCGGAAATCGCCCAGGTCGGCACGATCTCGGCCAACGGCGACACCGAAGTCGGCCAGATGATCGCCCAGGCGATGGAAAAGGTCGGCAACGAAGGCGTCATCACGGTTGAAGAAGCCAAGACCGCCGAGACCGAACTCGACGTCGTCGAGGGCATGCAGTTCGACCGCGGCTACCTGTCCCCCTACTTCATCACCAACGCCGACAAGATGGAGGCCCAGCTCGAGGAGCCTCTGATCCTGCTGTTCGAGAAGAAGCTGTCGAGCCTGCAGGCCATGCTGCCGATCCTGGAAGCCGTGGTGCAGTCGGGCCGTCCGCTGCTGATCATTGCTGAAGACATCGAAGGCGAAGCGCTCGCGACCCTCGTGGTCAACAAGCTGCGCGGCACGCTGCACGTCGCGGCGGTCAAGGCCCCGGGCTTCGGCGATCGCCGCAAGGAGATGCTGAAGGACATCGCCACGCTGACCGGCGGCCAGGCGGTGACCGAGGACCTCGGTC
>DASRWP010000422.1:0-1856 GCA_035654535.1 Brevundimonas sp. | reverse complement strand
AACTCCAGCAGGTCGCCAACCAGCTGGTTCAGGTTCAGGGTCGTATCCAGCGTCAGGTCGATGCCCGTGCCCGACGGCAGAGGCAGCGGCCGGTTCAGGAACTCGCGGCTGATGAAGTCCGCGATGGACACCCGCAGCTCTTGCTGCTGTGGGGGATCATGCCGGCCACGGATGCGGAAAAGCACGCCGATCCGGCCCTGATCGAGGCTGTTCACCTCGGCCGACAGCAGGTCGAACGACAGATTCTCCATGGCCTGATAGGCGAGGTCCTGAACCGTGTTTGGCGGCACGCCCTCGCCGCCGCCCCCGGCCTCCAGCCCGCTGAGCGCTTCGCGCGCAATGGAAAGTCGCCCGGGCTCCACGGCGGCGAGAGTTCCGCCGGTAATGCGCACGCCGCCCTCGCGGGTCGACGTGAAGGGCAGCCGGCCCGAGACGACCGCGTCCAGATCGACCTTCTCGCCGAACCCTGCGCCGGCGATGATCTCGCCCAGCTGCACGCGGTCCAGAACGATGACGCCAGTGATGGGCTGGTTGGGATCAAGCGGGACGGTGAAGGGTTCGATGCTGACCCGCCCGGAGGCGAGGGCCAGGTCGCCGCCCTGGATTGTGACGCCTGCCTTGTCGAGGCCGAAGGTGACCTCGATGTCCGTCAGGGGCGCCACCGAATCGAGCTGGTCCGCCGTCAGACGCTGGCCGGGCGCGGCCGTGAGCGGCGCGAGGTTGGTGAACGCGACCGACCCCCGCAGCCCCTTGACCGGCCCTGCGGGGCTGACGAAGTCGAGGCCGGGGATGGTCAGGACGCCGGTGCTGCTTCCGTCGCCGTCGGCCCGCCACCCAATCCGGCCCTGGAAGCCGACGGAACCCGTCGCGGGAGAACCGACGAACTCGCCGGCCAGCGGGCTGAGATCGATCGGCTGCAGCCCCCCCTCGGCGAAGACCACCGAGGGCGCGTCAACGGTCAAGCCCCCCGCGCCGGTCGCGCCGTCGTGCTCAAGCGTGAGACGGCCGAGCGCCGTTCCGTTGCGGGTCAGATCGAAGGCCCCGGTCCAGTCCTCGCCGGTCATGCGCGCCGAGCCGCTGGCCGCCAGCGGACGGAAGCGGCGCGGCGTCGTGGCGTCGATAACGGCGGCGCTGTCGATCCGGGTGTCGAGCGTGATCCCTCGCGGCCCGCCGACGGCCGTGTAGCCGCCGGCGATCTCCCGAAACGCAAGCGCGAGGAAGGGCGCGTCGGCGTCGAGCCCACGCACCGCCCCGTCCGACCTCCAGCCGCCGCCCGCAATGGCGGCGAGCGGACGGGCCGTCGGACAGATCTGGCCCGAAAGGCCGCTGACGTCGTTCTCGCCCAGCTCAAGCCGCTCGACGGCGATGGGACCGCATCCAGCTGCGACATAGGTGACGCGCCCGTTTGAAGAGGTCAGCACGCCGCGGGTCTGGACCGTGATCCCCTGTGCCAGACCGAAGTCCAGGGCTGCGCGGCCGTCGAGCGTCGCGGTGAAGCCCGACGGGGTCAGCCGCCACTGAGGGATCGAGAAGGCCGCCTCGGGGAGACCTCCGCCACGGGTAGCGGTCAGGCTCAGGGCGCCGCCCCCCGGTTGACCCCCGGCGGCCGAGAAGATTGGACCCGCGGCCGGTCTGAGCGTCAGCACGCCGCCGTTGGCGGGCCGCAGGGCGGCCGGGCGGGACAGGCTGACGCGCGAGCCGCCGGGGCCGACCGCCAGATCGAAGCCGGGGACATCGAGGGCGAAGCCGGAGAGCGCCCGCTTCATCTGCGCCAGCTCCGGCACGTCGTCCGGGCCGGCGGGCCCGAACAGCGGCCACGACCCACGCTGCGCCGCCAGAGAACCGGACGCGGTCAG
>DASRWP010000421.1:0-1986 GCA_035654535.1 Brevundimonas sp. | reverse complement strand
CTGCGGGCCCAGCAGGGCCCGCAGCACCGGCGGGGCGATGGCGGCGTCGGTGACGATGAAGGCCAGCATGGTCGCCATGTCCGGCGCGATCATGCCCGAGCCCTTGGCGATCCCGGCGATGCGGACGGGGCGCCCGTCGATCTCGCATTCGGCGAATGATCCCTTCGGGAAGGTGTCGGTGGTCATGATGCCGAGACCGGCGCCGGCCCAGCCGTCTGCGTTCAGCCCCGCCTCGATCTCGGACAGGCGGGCGACGATCTTGCGATCGTCCAGCACCACGCCGATGACGCCGGTCGAGGCCAGCATAACGTCGCGCTGGCGGCAACCGAAGCGTTTGGCCGTCTCCGACGCGGTGCGCCGGGCCGCGTCGGCCCCGAGCTTGCCCGTGAAGGCGTTGGCGCAGCCGGCGTTGACGACCAGGGCGCGCACGTTCGAGCCGCCCTCAGGCGCGTCGAGATGGCGGCGGCACCAGTCGACGGGGGCCGAGCCCACCTTGTGGCGCGTGAACACCCCGGCGCAGGTCGTGCCACGGGCGAAGCTGAATACCACCAGGTCGTCGCGCTCGTGCTTGTAGAAGCCCGCGCGGGCCGTGGCGATCTCGACCCCCGCAATGGGCGGGATCGACGGGAAGGGGACAGCCAGCGGCGAGACCTGCAGGCCGGGCTTGCCGGGCGCCGGAGCCTTGGCCGGACCCGCCGCCCGCTTCAGGGCGGTGGTCAGCGGGTCGAACGCCTTTTCGATAGCCTGCTCGATCTTCTGGCCGCGCGACGGACGCGCGGAGTCGTGCGGGCCGCTCATGCGGCGGGTGTCCGGGTCGGAACAGGGGCTGCGGCCGCGGGCGCCGGGCGCGAAGGAGCCGGCGCGACGGGACGCGCGGCCGGTGGGCGGGCGGCGGCGGATTTCTCGAGCAGGATGTCGACCTCAGCCTTGCCGCGCAGCTGTTCCAGCAGGCGTCGCACGCCTTCGTAGGTCAGATAGCGCACGATCTGCGGCCGCGCCTGCTCCAGCGTCGGCGGGGTCTCGCGGCGGCGGTCCTCGACCCGGAGGACGGCCCAGCCGCCCTCGGTCTGGAACGGCCCGACAACAGACCCCGGCGGCCTGTCGCGAAGGGCGTTTGCATAGGCCTCGGGCAGAACGTCGAGCGTGCGGTAGCCGAGGTCGCCGCCGGAATAGCGGGTGGCGTCGTCGATCGAGCTGCTGGCCGCCACGGCTTCAAAGGCGGCGCCCTGCGCGAGAATGCCGACCACCGCATCGGCTTCGGGCTTCGTGCGCGACAGGATCAGACGGACGCGGATTTCCTCTGACGTCTGCGCCAGCCGCACCTGCTCCTGATAGATGGTCTCGATCGCGCGCTCGTCGATCTCGCCGTTGACCACGCTCTCGACCAGCATGTCTCCGAGGATGCGCTCGCGCGTCGCCTCGAGCCGTCGCTGGGCCAGGGGAGAGTTGTCGAGCCCGCGCCGGTCGGCTTCTGCAGCGAGAAGCTTCTGATCGACGACCTCGTCCAGCACGCGGCGGAACAGATCGCTGGTGACGTCCAGCGGCTCCCCCTCGCCGACCAGTCCCTGGGCCACGGCCTCGCGTTTCACGTCGGAGGCCCAGATGGTCTGATCCTGAACCCTGGCCACGGCCCGGTCGCCCGCTTCCGGCGCCCGGTCGGACCCGCCGCCCCGCACACAGCTCGCGAGGCCCAGCGACAGGGCCAGAAGCGCCGCCGTCATGGCTGTCGCGAAGGGGGTCGAATGCCGCATGCGGGCGCGCTCCGTCACGGAGCCGCAAAGGCCCTCGCGTTGACAGGGATAAGGCCGGTGCTTAAGTCCCGCCTGCGCCCAAGTCGAGGGGTTTTCGAACGTTCGCGCGGCCCTCGCGCGCGCCTGTACAGGCGCACCAAGGCCGCCAGCGCCGGGATCCCGCGCCCCGGTCGCCGCCGCTCCTTCGGGACCCTTCAGTACCAGAGCCCCTGCCGCTCGCCCGCCCTCGGATCAT
>DASRWP010000420.1:0-1938 GCA_035654535.1 Brevundimonas sp. | reverse complement strand
GACCGCTGGTCCGAGCGGCTCCTTGGAAATCACATCAGGCAGGACGGCATGTTGTTCGGGGTTGGAGAGCGTCGTCCGCGCCGCCGCCAGGGCCGATACGTCGGCGCTGAAGGCATCGCAGTCCTCGCGTCCGTAGGCCGCCCGCGCCGCCTCCTCGTTCGCCGTCACGACCGGCGTGTATTCGATGCCGCGCGCCTTGAACCAGTCGGCGACGTTCAACTCCGAGGTCGAGGCCCGTTGAACGCAAATCCGGGCCCCGTTCAGCTCGGCCGCGCTGGCCAGATCGAGAGATCTCCGGACCAGAAAGCCCTGGCCGTCGTAATAGTTGATCCCCGCGAACCGAACGCCTTCGCCCGCCTCGCGCGACAGCGTCCATGACGTCGAGCGCCACAGCACGTCGATACGGCCGGAGCGCAGGGCTTCGAACCTCTGGCCGCCCGTAAGCGGGACGAACCGCACCGCATCGGGATCACCGAGGACCGCGGCGGCGACCGCGCGGCAGAAGTCCGCGTCGAAGCCGCGCCACTGGCCACGGTTGTCGGTGAAGGCAAAGCCGACCAGCCCCTCGTGCACGCCGCAGTTCAGGCGTGCGCGCCGTTTGACCGCCGCAAGGGTCGGGCTGGCGAAGGCGGGGGCGGCGGTGTCTTTCGCCGTACCGGCGTCGGGGTCGGGCTGCTGCTCGTTTTCAGGCTGGCCTCGCCCACAGGCGGCGACAGTCAGACACGCCAGCGCCACCGCGCCCGCCGTCCGCCATTGACCGCTCCAGTTCGCTCCCATCCCGCCTCGCCAAATGCGCCAGACCTTGCGCGCCCCGCTGCTTTAGAGGCTTTTGGCAGCCGAACCGCAAGCCTGCGCGAGCCCGAATGCCCGATCACAGCGACCGCACCCGGCTGATTTCGCCGGCTACCCGCAGGGGGCGCGGGCGGCGCGGCGTTTCCCCGTCTATCGAGCGCGCCTCGACACTGCTGAACGACACGCCGGAGGCGATGCGCGACGCGTCGCTGGGCCCGGTCTACGGGATTGAGGACCTGTCGGCCGCACGGGAACTCCGCGACGCCCTTGCGGACCTCGAGCACGCCTCGCAGGTGTTTCTCGTTCCCTCGGGACTGGCCGCGGTAAGCGTGCCCCTGACCGCCCTCCTTCGTCCCGGCGACGAGGTCGTCACGACCGACGGCCTGTATGGCCCCAGCCGGCGATTCCTCACCCGTCACATGGCGGCTCGAGACGTGAGAACGGTCTTTCATCCCCCGGACGCCTCGACGGAGTCCATTCTCGGTCTGATCGGCGAGCGCACACGATTGTTGCTGATCGAATCGCCGGGGTCGTTGACATTCGAGATGGCCGACGTCCCGGCCCTTGCGGCGGCCTGTCGGGCGCGCGGCGTCGTGACGGTGATGGACAACACCTGGGCCGCCGGCCTCGCCTTCCACCCGCTGGCTCACGGCGTCGACGTGAGCGTTCAGGCCGTCACGAAATACGTCGGCGGCCATTCCGACCTTCTGATGGGGTCCATCGGGGTCACCGACCCGCGCATCGCCCGGCGCGTCGAGGAGACCATCGAGGATCTCGGATTGCGGGTCTCGCCTGACGAAGCATGGCTGGCGCTCCGCGGCCTGCGCACACTGCCGCTCCGCTACGCGGAACAGGCCCGGTCGGCGCTGGTGGTGTCGCAGTGGCTGCAGAACCGCCCGGAAGTCGCCGCGGTGCTCTACCCCGCCCTGCCCGGCTCTCCCGGTCATGACATCTGGCGGCGCGACTACAGCGGCGCCGCCTCCCTGTTCGGGGTCGTCATGAGCGGCGGGGATCAAGCGACCGCCTATGCCCTGATGTCCGCCGTGGAGCTCTTCGGCCTCGGCTACTCGTGGGGCGGGTTCGAGAGCCTGATCACCCATGAGACCGGGCAGCTTGCGCACCGCCGGTCCACGCCGATTCTGGCCG
>DASRWP010000419.1:0-2217 GCA_035654535.1 Brevundimonas sp. | reverse complement strand
GGCCGGGGACATCACCCAGTGGGCCTACGCTCTGCCGGGGCAGCTCGAAGAACTGGCGGGCGCGGCCTGATGTCCTGGCGCGACTCCCTTCCGGCCGTGCGCGGCAAGCTGCTACGGGACGAACCCCTCGCTCCGTTTACCTGGTTCCGGGTGGGCGGCAGGGCGGACGCCTTGTTCATCCCCGCCGACGCCGACGACCTCGCTGACTTCCTGAAGGCGCTCGACCCCTCCACCCCGGTGACGGTGCTCGGCGTGGGCTCGAACGTCATCGTCCGAGACGGCGGCGTTGAGGGCGTCGTTATTCGTCTCGCCGGGCGGCCGTTTGCCGGGATCACGACGAACGGCGACACGCTCTCGGCCGGAGCCGGCGCGCTCGACTCGATGGTGGCCAAGGCGTCGGCGAAAGCCGGGCTGGCGGGGCTGGAGTTCTATGCCGGCATCCCCGGCACCATTGGCGGCGCCCTGACCATGAACGCCGGCTGCTATGGCGCGGAGACGAAAGACATCCTCGTCTCGGCCCGCGGGGTGACCCGGGCAGGGGGGGCGGTCGAATACGCGCTGGCCGACTTCGGTTACACATACCGGCACTCGCAGGCGCCTGCGGACATCATATGGATTGAGGCGACGTTTCGCGGAACGCCCGACGACCGCGAGGGCGTCGCCGCCCGGATCGCCGAGATTACCAGCCGCCGTGAGCAGACCCAGCCGATCCGCGAAAAGACCGGCGGCTCGACCTTCAAGAACCCTCCCGGGCATTCGTCGTGGAAGCTGGTCGATGAGGCCGGATGGCGCGGCAAACTGTTCAAGGCCACCGGTGGAGGCGCCATGTTCAGCGACCTCCATTCCAACTTCATGATCAACCCGGGCGACGCCACGGCTGCCGACGTCGAGGGTCTCGGCGAGGCGGTGCGCGCCGATGTGCTGGCGAAGACGGGCGTTGAGCTGGATTGGGAAATCAAACGCATTGGGCGAGCCGGCTGACGCGTTGGGGTTTCGGGCGGGGTCGGCGATTTCTCCAGCCCAATGCGATTGGTTGACGGGCTGTTAAGGACGTTCACCGCATTGCGGTGTCAGTTCCGGAGTTTCCCATGAGCCGCCCGTTTGCAGACTTGCACGTCGCCGTCCTGATGGGCGGACTGTCGTCGGAGCGCGAGGTGTCGCTGAGTTCGGGGACGGAATGCGCCAACGCGTTGGAAGGGCAGGTGGCCCGGGTCAGCCGGGTCGACGCCGGACGCGATCTCGCAGCGGTCCTGACCGCGCTGAAACCAGACGTAGTCCTGAACGCCCTGCATGGAGAGTGGGGCGAGGACGGCTGCGTACAGGGCATTCTTGAAACGCTGCAGATCGCCTACAGCCACTCGGGCGTGCTGTCGTCGGCGCTGACGATGGACAAGGACAAGTCCAAGTCGGTCCTGCGCGCGGCCGGAGTCGAGGTGCCAGGGGGCGGGTTGTTTGACCGCCATGAGGTGGCGAGCCGCCACGTCATTCCGCTGCCCTACGTCATCAAGCCGAATGCCGAGGGTTCGTCCGTCGGCGTCTATCTCGTTCCCGAGGGCGCGAACGGCCCGCAGACGGAGGTCGGCTCGCCCGACTGGACCTATGGCGAACAGGTTATGGTCGAGCCGTACATCCGCGGCAAGGAACTGGCGGTCGCGGTGATCGGGGAGGCGACCGGGCCCCGCGCGCTGACTGTCACCGACATCACCCCGATCAAGGGCTTCTACGACTACGAAGCCAAATATTCGCCGGGCGGATCGGTCCACAAACTTCCGGCCGATCTGCCACCCGCGGTGTTCGAGGCGGCGATGAGGCAATCGGAGCTGGCGCATGCGGCGCTTGGTTGCCGCGGGGTTTCACGATCGGACTTTCGTTATGACGATCTTAACGACGTTCTCGTTCTTCTGGAGGTCAACACCCAGCCCGGCATGACGCCGACCTCGCTCGTCCCCGAGCAGGCCGCCTATGTGGGGATGGATTACAAGACCTTGGTCCGGTGGATGGTGGAGGACGCCTCATGCCCGCGGTAGTTCGCGGCGGTCGGCGACAGAGTTCGAACCAGCCCGCAAAACGCGGCGCGTCTCCGGGAATTCACGGGCGCGGTCGCGCCCCCCGCAACGGGCATAAGCAGGCGTCGGCCACGCCCGGCAAGATGTCGGCCCTTGGCCGGCTCGACCTGTCCCCCCGCGCCGTCCTCATCTCCGTCGCCGCCGGCGTGAT
>DASRWP010000418.1:0-10989 GCA_035654535.1 Brevundimonas sp. | reverse complement strand
GCTTCCCCGCGGGGACGACAGGCCACCAGCTCGACGCTCTCGCGCGCCTGCCGATGTGGATGCAGGGCTTCGATTACGACCACGGCACAGGCCACGGCGTCGGCAGCTATCTGGGCGTCCACGAGGGCCCGCAGCGCATCGCCAAGGCGGTGAACACGCAGCCGCTGCTGACCGGCATGATCCTGTCGAACGAGCCGGGCTATTATCGCGAAGGCGCCTGGGGCATCCGCATCGAGACGCTGCAGCTGGTGACTCCGCCCGAGCCCGTTCCCGGCGGCGAGCGCCCGATGCACGGGTTCGAGCAGCTGACGCTGGCGCCGCTGGATCGAAAACTGATCGACGTCGCGCTGCTGACGGCGGATGAGCGCGCCTATGTCGACGCCTATCACGCCGAGGTGGTTTCCAAGGTCTCTCCGCTGCTCGACGGCGAGGTGCTGGACTGGCTGAAGGCGGCCTGCGCTCCGTTGAACTGAGGCGGGCTGACGCCCATCTGGTCGGGACCGGCGGGCCTCCGCCGTTTCCCCAACTCACAGGAGAGCGCCCGATGAAGATGCGCACGCTGGGCCCGTCAGGGCCGGAAGTCTCGGCCATCGGTCTGGGCTGCATGGGCATGGCCGCCTTCTACGGCCAGCCATCTGACGAGGCGCAGGCGACCGAGGTCATCCACCGCGCGCTCGATCTGGGAATCACCTTCTTCGACACGGCCGAGATGTACGGCCCGCACACCAATGAGATCCAGGTCGGCAAGGCGCTGGCCGACCGGCGCGACCGGGCCTTCGTCGCCACCAAATTCGGCATCGGCTACAACGCCGAGCGTACGGCCCTGACGGTCGACGGCTCGCCGGCCAACGTGCGTCGCGCCATCGAGGGCAGCCTGAAGCGGCTGGGGATGGATTACGTCGATCTCTACTACCTGCACCGCGTCGATCCGAACACGCCGATCGAGGAGACGGTCGGGGCGATGGCCGAGCTGGTGACCGAGGGCAAGGTCCGGTTTCTCGGCCTTTCGGAGGCGGCGCCCGAGACCTTGAGACGGGGGCATGCGGTGCACCCGATCACCGCGCTACAAACCGAATACTCGCTGTGGAGCCGCGATCCGGAAGACGGTCTGCTGGCCACCTGCGAGGAACTCGGCGTCGGTTTCGTGCCCTACAGCCCTTTGGGACGCGGCTTCCTGTCCGGCGAGATCCGGTCGATCGACGACCTCGCGCCCGATGACTTCCGCCGCTCCAATCCGCGCTTCATCGGCGAGAATTTCCAGAAGAACATCGACCTCGTCCACGCCGTGGCGGGGATCGCCGCCGACAGGGGCGTTACGGCCGCGCAATTGGCGCTGGCGTGGGTGCTGGCGCAGGGACCGCATCTGGCGCCCATCCCTGGGACGCGGCGCGTCCGAACGCTGGAAGAGAACGCGGCGGCGGCGGACATCGCGCTGACGCCGGAAGACCTCGCCCGCATCGAAGGGGTCTTTCCCAAGGGCGCCGCCTCGGGCCACCGTTATGCCGAAGCGGCGCGGGCGGCGCTGAACCGCTGATCCAACCCGCGGGCGCTAGCGCTTCGCGGCGAGGCTGGCGTGAGACGCCCCGGCGAGGCCGGCCAGCGCAAGGTATTCGGGGCTGGCGAGGCCGTGGATGATGACCGAGCGAGTGACCTTGCGGGCGTTGGCGACCGCCCGATCCGCCCACGCCACGAATTCCCGATGGTCCAGCGGGTGCTGGCCCGCCTCGAAGGCGACGCCTTGCAGCCGGACGTCGCGCAGGTGCTCCGGCGTGCGCGAGGGGGGAGCCCGCAGCTTCGCCACGACGATCAGACAGAATGGCTTGATCAGCACGGTGACGGCGGCGAGCGCGCTTCCCGGCACGCCCTCGATGTCGCAGATCTCGCCGACGAGACCCTTCTCGACGCCCGAGGTGGCTTCCTTGAACCGCGTGATCAAAGGGCCGCGTCCCCGCTGGCTCGCGAGGGTCGTGTAGGAAACCGGCACGAGCAGGGTGGGCTGTTTGGCGTTACCCTGCTCGGAGCGCAGACGGCTGACGCCACGGGCGATGGTGGCCAGATCGACCCGTTCGACATCGGCGGTGGTCAGATTGCGCAGGTCCTGTGCGTTCAGCTCGACACCGCCGGGCATGGTCAGAACACGACGCGAGATACGAAATCCGATCTGGGTGAAGGACTTCAGTTCGAACACCGGCTCCAACGTGCATGACACCCGAAGGGTGCGCCCGTCTGCGGCCACGAACGGATTCCATGCCTCGGGCAAGGAACTGGTTGCCGGGGGCGTGACGGGAGGCTCCGTACGGGCAGCCTCGAACGCATAGGCGCCATCGATTTCAGCCGCAAAAATCCGGCCGCCGCTCAGGCTGGTGACCTCCAGAACGTCGAGGGCTTCGGGCGCCGCCCCGCCCAGAAAGTGGGCCAGCAGGTCGCGCATGTAGGACATGCAGGAGGCCTGGCCGCCGAATTTTCCCAGTTCGGGCTGGACCACAAGATAGTCCGTCGCCGAGACGCGCTGGAAGAAGCCCCCGCTTTCCAGGTGCTTGGTGAGGGTTCGCTCGACATGCTGGTAGACCTGCTCGCTGCGGCCTTCCCACCGATCGCCGAGGCGGTCGGCGATGGCGTCCAGCGCGATCAGATTGATCCGGCCCTGTTCGAGCATGCCGGAGGCCTGAAACCGCTCGAGCAAAGCGCCCAGGTCGCCGGTCGAAAACCGTTCGACGGGCGGAGAGGCCTCCGGCTCGGACTCGAGGCGGTCGTTGTGCATGACGCCCTGTATGCTTCGCATTTGTTACTAAGGTGAAGCATATTTGAAGCGAAATTCCGCCCGTATCAGCCGATCAACGTCAGCCACTGATCTTCGGTGAGGACCGGGACGCCGTGCTTTTGGGCCTCGGCGAGCTTCGACCCGGCGCCGGGGCCCGCGACGAGATAGTCGGTCTTCTTCGACACCGAGCCCGAAACCTTTGCCCCGAGGCTTTCAGCGCGGGCCTTGGCTTCGTCGCGGGTGAAGCGTTCCAGACGGCCCGTGAAGACCACGGTCTTGCCGGCGACGGGGGTGTCGGACTTGGGCTTTTCGGCGTCCTCGATACGGTCCATCTCGGCAACGAGGGCGTCCACCGTGGCGCGGTTGTGAGGCTCGCGGAAGAACAGGGCCAGCGCCCGGGCGGCGACGGGCCCGACCCCCGGCACGCCGGCGATCTGGCCGAGACTGTCCGAGGGACCTTCGCTGCGCGCGACCTCTGCCAGGCGGACCACATCCGTCCAGCCCTCGACGAGTGAAGCAATCCCCCTCCGCGCGGGCGCAGCGAGTCCTGGGAAGGCGAGGGCGATCTTCTGGTCCAGCGGCGCGTCGGGCCATGGGTCCGTGGCAGGCGGCGAAGCGGCCGCCAGGGCGGCGATGACGCGCGGGGAGACGGCGTGGGTTTCGCTCAGCCGGACCCAATCGCCGCTGGGCAGACCGTCAGCGGCCGCGATGCAGGCACCCTCGAACGCGGACCAGGTCTCGAAGGCCCGGGCGAGGACAAGGGAGGTCTGTTCGCCGATGTCCCGCACTCCCAGACCGTAGATGAAGCGGTCAAGGGCGATGGTGCGGCGGGCGTCGATGCCTGCGACGAGATTGCGGACGCTGGTCTCTCCGTAGCCGTCCTCGGCCCGGAGCGCCTCAAGCTTCTCCGGGTCGCGGGCCAGACGGAAGATGTCGGCGGGTTGGGTGATCCAGCCGCGTTCGTGGAAGGCGATGAGTTGTTTTTCGCCTATGCCTTCAATGTCGAATGAGCGACGGCTGACAAAATGCTTGAGGTGCTCGATCCGCTGGAACGGGCAGGCGATCTCGCCGGTGCAGCGGCGCACGACGGACTCCACGCCCGAAGCGTTCGTCTCCTTCACCAGCGCGGTCTTCAGGGGGCAGGCGCACACCTCGGGGAAATCATAGGGGTCAGACCGCTCCGGGCGATCCGCATCGAGCACCCGCAGGATTTGCGGGATCACGTCTCCCGCGCGCTGGATGGCCACGGCGTCCCCGATCCGCACGTCCAGCCGGGCGATTTCGTCGGCGTTGTGAAGGGTGGCGTTGCGGACGACGACGCCTCCGACGGTGACCGGACGCAGCCGCGCGACGGGGGTGTGCGACCCGGTGCGCCCGACCTGGATGTCGATCCCCTCAAGCACCGTCTGCGCCTGTTCAGCCGGGAATTTGTGGGCGATGGCCCAGCGGGGGGTGCGGGCGACGAAGCCGAGCCGGGTCTGCCAGTCCAGCCGGTCGACCTTGTAGACGACGCCGTCGATGTCGTAGCCGAGCCCCGCCCGGTCCGCCTGCAACGCGTCGTAAATGGCGAGGAGGCCGCTTTCATCCTCGACCCGGATGGACCGGTCATTGACGGAGAAGCCCCACCGCTTCAGCGCCTCGAGCGCCTCCGCCTGCGTCGCGGCGAAGGGCGCCGAGGTCTCACCCCAGGCGTAGGCGAAAAAGTGCAGCGGCCGCCGCGCGCTGATCGCCGGATCCTTCTGACGCAGCGAGCCGGCAGCGAAATTGCGCGGGTTGGCATAGGTGCGCGTTCCAGCCGCGTCGGCGGCGGCGTTGAAGGCGGTGAAGCCCTCGTTGGAGGTATACACCTCGCCCCGGATCTCGACCCGCTCGGGCCACCCCGAACCATTCAAACGCGCGGGAATGTCGGCGATGGTCCGCAGGTTCGCGGTCACGTCCTCCCCGGTGCGTCCGTCTCCGCGGGTCGCGCCCTGCACGAGCACCCCGTTCTCGTAGCGGAGATTGGCGGACAGGCCGTCGATCTTCGGCTCGGCCACGAAAGCCAGCGGCTCTTCGGCGGGCAGCTTGAGAAACCGCCGGATGCGGGCGACGAAATCCGCGACCTCTTCGGGCGCGAAGGCGTTGTCGAGCGACAGCATCGGCACGCCATGGCGCACCGGCGCGAACTGGTTCGAAGCGGCGGCCCCCACCACCTGTGACGGCGAAGAGGCAGAGGTCAGGTCGGGCCAGGCGTCCTCGATCTCGAGCGCACGACGCTTCAGGCCGTCGTATGCGGCGTCCGAAAGCTCCGGCGCGTCCTGCGTGTGATAAAGCGCGTCGTGGCGAGCCAGTTCAGAGGTCAGGCGGTCGAGCTCCTCGCGCGCCTGCGCCTCGGTCAGCTGATCCACGGGGATGTCGGACATGAGATGCTCGCCAAGGGAATCTTCGCCCGGTTCTAGCATCGCGGGACACGGGCCGCATCGACCGCTATGACACGGAGTTAATCTGACAGTGACCGCCGCGACCGCTAGCGTCTGGCCAAGCTCACAGGAGTCTCCATGCGCCAGACCCGCCTTCTCGCCCTTTCACCGATCGTGGCGGCGCTGATGCTGTCGGCCTGTATGGCGGTCGAGCCGGCGAGCGAACCTGCTGCGCCGATGATCGCCGCACCGTCGGTTATGCAGGCGCAACTGCTCGAGGATGTCCGCATACTGTCGGCGGACGACATGCAGGGGCGGGACACCGGCGCGCCGGGCGGGGAGAGGGCGCGCAGCTACATCGTCGGGCGGCTGGAGGCCCTCGGCGTCGCACCCCCGCCAATGGGACGGCTCCAGCCGTGGGAGATGCAGGGTCGGACCCGCGCCGGGCCAAAAACCTTCAACGGCCTGAACGTCATCGGGGTGATCCCGGGCATGCGGGTGAGCGACCGCTACATCGTGGTGACCGCCCACTACGACCACGTCGGCGTCAACGCCGAGGGGCAGGTGTTCAACGGCGCCGACGACAACGCCTCGGGCGTGGCGACCATGCTGGCCCTTGCCGCGGACCTGAAGCGTCAGGCGCCGCAGCACAGCGTGCTGATCGTCGCCCTCGACGGCGAGGAGCGTGGGCTCCTCGGGGCCAAACACTTCGTCGAGGCTCCGCCCGTACCCCTGTCCTCGATCGCGATGAACCTGAATTTCGACATGACGGCGCGGGCCGAGACCGACGGCAAGCTATGGGTCACCGGCACCTATCAGCACCCGAATTTCCGGCCGATCCTCGAGCGTCTGCCCGCCTATGGCGCGGTCTCGCTGGCGTTCGGCAAGGACACGCCGCAGGACACGGGCGAAAACAACTGGGTCGAGGCGTCCGACCACGGCGCCTTCTATCGGGCGCAGGTTCCGTTCCTGTATCTGGGCGTCGACTACCATCCCGATTATCACCGGCCGTCGGATGACTTCGAACGCATCACGCCGTCTGTGTTCATCAGCGCGACGGAGCTGTCCATCGCGTCTTTCCGGGCGCTGGACGCGGCTCTGGACCGGTAAGCAGCCTCAGGCCGTGGCCCCGTTGCGGATATCCAGCTTCAGTCCCATCGCATCCGCGAGGGCCTTCGCGCGGCGGCGGGTCTGCTCGCCCAGCAGCACGTCGGCGTAGCCGTCGGCGGCGGTCAGCACGAGGGTTCCGTCCCGGACTGCGGCCCGGGCGTTGACCAGCAGCTGGGGAGCGCGGCCCGAGAGGTCGCAGGCGAGGCGAATGGCCAGCCCCAGCGTTCTGGCGCCCTGACGTTGTTCCTCCGTCAGCAGCCGCGCGACGGTTGCGGGCTCCGGCGTGGCGACGGGGCCGCCGTACCGGGCATTCACGGCGACGGCCAGATAGGCCCGCTCGGCATGAGTCTGCCCGGGCACGGGCGCGCGCAGAACCTGGTCAAAGGCGAGCTCGACACGGTGGTCCGGGTGCAGGCGGGCGCCGAGGTCGGCGAGCCGGCAGGCAGCGTCGGCAAGCACGTCATCCCGGGGGCCGCCGAAGATGGCCGGCATCGCCTCGAGGAGGGGCGCGATCCAGCCCTTCAGGGCGCCGGGCAGGGTGGGCGAGATGCCCTGCCGCGCCCCCAGCGCCGATGACCCGGCCAGCAGCGGATCGGCGGCGGCGATGTCGGGCTCGAGCGCTTCGTAGAGCAGGCCCTCGCGGACGCCCCAGGCCGACACCACGATCCGCTTCAGGCCGAGTCGTTCGATAAGCCCTTCCAGCACCAGCGCCGCGTGCGGCAGGGTCTCCGAGCGCTTCTTCGAGACGCCGGGCCACTTCTCAAGCGCCGCGCGCGAAGCCCGGGCTATGAGCGCCGACGCGTCCAGCGCCTCCGCCGCTTCCATCGAGTACTGGTGAACGATGCGCAGCGGGTATCCGGTCATCTCCATATGCACCTGCGCCAGGGTCCGCCAGGCGCCGCCGACGGCGTAAAGCGTGTCAGCCCTGAATTCGGTCGCGGCCTCAAGCCGCTTGGCGATGACCGTCCGCAGCTGGTCCGGCCCTCGCTCTTTCTCGGCCGCCAGGGCGAACGGGCCAAGCGGCAGGGTCACGCCTCGCCCGACCTCGCCGCCGCTGATCCTGGCGAGTTCGAGGCTGGATCCGCCAAGGTCGGCGGCCACGCCCTCGGCGTCCGGGATGCCGGCCAGCACCCCCAGCGCCGCATAGCCGGCTTCTTCCTCGCCAGAGAGGACGCGGATCTGCAGGCCGGTTTCCGCCGCGACGGTGTCACAGAAGGATTGCCCGTCGGATGCTTCACGGACCGCGGCCGTGGCGGCGACGAACACAAGGGCCGGCCGTACGCCCTCGATCACGGCGGCGAACCGCTTCAGAGCTGTCAGGGCCTGCGCTGCGCCCTCGACCGACAGCGCACCCGTCGCAGAGAGGTCGCGTCCCAGCCCGGCCAGAACCTTCTCGTTGAAGACCGTCCAGATGGCGCGGCCTTCGAGCCGGTACAGGACCAGACGCACCGAGTTCGAGCCGATGTCGATTGCGGCCACGTCACTCGGCGCGCCGATCGCCGACAACAGGGCCTCGGGCATCAGCGCTTCTTCCGCGAGGGTTCGTAACTGAGCTGGCCGGGCAGGGTCTTCACCTTGCGGCCGCGCCCGGACAGGCTCGGGTTGGTCATGAAGTATTTGTGGGCCGAGAAGGGCCGGTCCGGGTCGGCGGGCAGCACCCGCTGATAGGCGCCGTCAGCGGCCAGCACCCAGCTCTGGGCGTCGTCCTTCAGGTTGGCGACCATGATCTGGTCCAGCACCTGGTCGTGGACGGTGGCGTTGAGCACCGGCGTCATCAGCTCGACACGCCGGTCGAGGTTGCGGTTCATCCAGTCGGCGGAGGAGATGAACACCCGGGCCTTGTCGTGCGGCAGGTCGCGGCCGTTGGCGAAGGCGACGATCCGGCTGTGCTCCAGGAACCGCCCGACGATCGACTTGACGCGGATGTTCTCGCTCAGCCCCTCGACCCCGGGCCTCAGGCAACAGATGCCGCGCACGATCAGCTCGATGCGGACGCCCCACTGGCTGGCGCGATAGAGGGCGTCGATGACCTGTGGATCGACAAGCGAGTTCATCTTGGCCCAGATCGCGGCGGGTTTGCCCTGCGCCGCAGCCGTCATCTCCTTGCCGATCAGATCGATCAGCGTGGTCTTCATGTTCAGCGGCGAGACGACCAGCGCCTCGAGCTGGTCGGGTTGGGCGTAACCCGTGATGTAGTTGAACACCCGCGACGCGTCCCGGGCCAGCATGGGATCGCAGCTGAACAGGCTCAGGTCGGTGTAGATGCGCGCCGTGACGGGGTGGTAGTTCCCGGTGCCGAAGTGGCAGTAGGTTCTGAGGCTTTCGCCTTCGCGACGGACCACGACGCTGAGCTTGGCGTGAGTCTTCCACTCGACGAATCCGAAGACCACGTGGACGCCCGCCCGCTCCATGGCGCGCGCCCATTTCAGGTTGGCCTCCTCGTCAAACCGCGCCTTGATCTCGACGAGGGCGGTGACGTTCTTTCCGTTCTCGGCCGCCTCGATCAGGGCGGCGACGATCGGGCTGTCGCGGGACGTGCGGTAGAGCGTTTGCTTGATCGCGATGACGTTCGGATCGCGCGCGGCCTGTCGAAGAAACTGGACCACGACGTCGAAGCTCTCGAACGGGTGGTGGATCAGCATGTCCTTCTCGCGGACCGCGGCGAAGATGTCGCCACCGTTGTCCCGGACGCGTTCGGGGTAGCGGGGCTCATAGCCCTTGAACTTCAGGTCCGGGTGCCCGGCGGGGATCAGGTCGGCGACCTGGGCGAGGCCGAGCATGCCGGCGACCAGCACGATGTCCTGCGGCGCAGCGTCCAGCTGGTCGGTAATGAATGTGCGGAGGTCATCGGGCATCGCAGCCTCGATCTTGATGCGCACGACCGAGCCGAGCCGGCGCTGCTTCAGCGCCTCCTCGAACTCCATCACCAGATCCTCGGCCTCTTCCTCGATCTCGATATCGGAGTCGCGGATCAGGCGGAATACGCCCCGCTCCAGCACGTCGCAGCCGGGGAACAGGTGGTCGATGAACAGGGTCAGCAGGTTCTCGAGCGAGACGTAGCGCTTCTTCCCGGGCGTGGAGCGCCCGTCCGTGGCCAGCGGCCAGAACCGCTTCACCTGCGTCGGCACCGGCACCAGCGCGTAGAGGGTGCGGTTGTCGGAGCGGCGCTTCAGCTTGAGCGCCAGCGAGAAGCCGAGGTTGGGCAGGAACGGGAAGGGGTGGGCCGGGTCGATCGCCATGGGCGTCAACACGGCGAAAAGCTGGTTCAGGAATTCCGGCTCGAGCCGGTCCCGCTCGGTCTTGGTGATCTGGGATGCGTCCACGACCTCGATGCCGGCCCCGGCGAGCTCCTTGCGAAGCTTGCGCCAGCGGCGCTGCTGCTCCGACATCAGGGCCCCGGCCGCGACATTGACCTTGTCCAGCTGTTCCGCGGGCGTCAGGCCATCGGCGGACAAGACCCTCACCCGCTCGCGCACCTGACCCTTAAGCCCCGCGACCCGGGTCATGAAGAATTCGTCGAGGTTGTTGGCCGAGATCGAGAGGAAGCGCAGCCGCTCCAGCAGCGGGTGCCCCTGATTGGCGGCCTCTTCCAGAACGCGGCTGTTGAACGCCAGCCAGGAAATCTCGCGATTGAAGAAGCGCGTCGGCGAGGCCATCAGCTCTTCGGAAAGGTGGAACTGGGGCGCGCGGGACGAGGGGACTTCCTCGCCACGGGTCCGGTCGCTGATGGCCGTGTCGGTCATGCTGGGGTTCTGGCGCGTCGCGCGCGCCGCCGCAACCTCGGTTGCGGGCGCGAAAACGCCGCCCGATCCTGCGACCGGGCGGCGTTTCCTCCGTAGACTGACGGTTTTACCAGCGCCAGGCGTCGTAGATCACGTCGACGATGTAACCGTCGTACTCGTCGACCAGATAGATGTGATTGTCGACCAGCACCCAGCGCGTCCCTTCCGGGGGATAGCCGAGGCCGAAGGTGCGCCAGTCGTTCAGCTGATAGCGCCAGAAGATCGACGGCAGGTACTGGCCCTCGTAATAACGCTGGCCCCAGTAGCTGCGCGGCACCTGGTAATAGCCGTAGCCCGGCGCGAAGTAGAAGCCGATGCGCAGGCCCGAATAGCCGCGGAACCGGCGGTCGCTGCGCCACCAGTCGTAGCCGTGGCTCCGCGTCCAGTCGCGCTGCCACCGGTCGCTGTCGAAGCGCTGGCGGAACTCGCGGTAGTCGCGCCGGTCCTGACGATCCTCGCGGCGGTCTTCCCTGCGCTCCTGCCGGTTTTCGCGACGATCCTCGCGGCGGTCCTGATGGTCTTCGCCGCCGTTCTCGCGGCGGAGACGGCGCTGCTCGGCGGCGGCGGCGCCACGGATGTCCTGGACGCTGCGGAACTGCCGTTCGCCGGGATTGTCGTCACGACGGTCCTGCCGCTCTTCGCGTCGGTCTTCCCGGCGAAGCTGGCGCTGCTCGGCGGCGGCGGCTTCGCGGATATCCTGAACGCTGCGGAACACCGGCGCAGTGGTATCCGGCGAGCCCTGTTGCCGCCGCTCGGCCCGACGCTCTTGCCGACGCTCGCGGTTCTGCTGCGGCTCGGCCGCGGGGGCCGTCGCAACGGTCGCAGCCTGACGCTCCTGGCGGCGCTCTTGCCGCTGCTCGCGGCTTTCTTGCGGTTGGGCCGCGGGCGCTGCGGCCGGGGCCGACGCCCGGCGCTCCGCCTCGGCGGCAGCCCGGAT
>DASRWP010000417.1:0-3242 GCA_035654535.1 Brevundimonas sp. | reverse complement strand
CACGGCCAGCACCAGCGCGCGGGCGTCGGCCAAGGCTTCAAGAGGAGGATTGATGCGGGCCCCGCGTTCGCGCGCCGCCTCGGCCGACGGTTTCGTTGAGGGCGAGACGATGACCAGGTCGGAGGGGGAAACCGCGCCGGTTTTGATCCAGCCCTCCACAATGGCCGAACCCAGCCGGCCACAGCCGACGAGAACGACCGCGCCTGATGGGGTGGGCGGGGTCATCGCCGTCAGGCGGTGCCGACGGTCTCGAACAGGCAGGAGTCGATCGCTTCCTTCGGCTTCTTGTTGCCGCGGATCATGAAATCGAAGGCCGGGTAGTAGCGATCCGCCGCCTCGACCGCCGCGTCGATCATGGACGCCGCCTGCGCCAGGGTCGGCCGCTCGCCCATGGGCAGAGCGAGTGAATGGCGGAAAACGATCTCGCCGTCCTCGGCCCAGACCTCGAAATGGCCCATCCAGGTGCGCTGGTTGATCAGTCCGACAAGCTCATAGGCGGCCGTGCGGCGCGCCTTCGACGCCTGGAGGTCCAGCGCGCAGCACAGCTGCAGGCAATCGCCCTCCGGCCGCCAGGCGAACCACAGCTCATAGTCCTTCCAGTCGCCGGCCAAGGCGAAGGCGACATCGCCTTCGTCTGTGCGGTCGAACGGCAGGTTCTCGGCCACGAGAACGTGCTCCACGACATCCAGCGGATCGTAGGGAACTTCGACTTCTTCGGGCCGTGCGGCGTCCATCAAGCACTCTCCGGGCGCGACTCGCACCCTGTGATCCGACGGTAGGCGGGTTCGCAGATTCGGCTCAACCGGCTGCGTCCTGAGGGGGAACCGACGCTGTGGACGTTCCCGTGGCAGGCTTTTTCGCCGCCTTTTGAGCCGATTTCAGCGTCGCGAGCTCGGTCCGCAGGGCGGCCATCTCGGCCTTCAGGGCGTCGAATTCGTCGCGCCGCACGAGGTCCAGCTCGGCGGCCACCCGGTCGGTCTGGGCGCGGAAGGCCGTCTTGGCCTCCTCGCCCGCCGCCTGGGCCAGACCCATGGCGCCGGTGGTCAGCTTGGCGAACTCGTCCAGGATAGGGTTTCGCGTCTGCATCTGGCGGTCTCCGACTCGAACGAGCGAGCGTGATTAAGGAAGGTTCACCCGATATGGTGAATGAAACCTTGCTGTCGATGCGACCTATGGCGTGATTTGGGCGCCGTTCAAATTGGAGGACGCGCGCGGCGACGCTTGCTAAACCCACGACTGGAACGGCCTTCAGGAGCGCCCGTGCAATTTCCCGAGTTCGACCCGGTGCTGATCAGCATCGGCCCGCTGGATATCCGCTGGTACGCCCTCGCCTATGTCGCGGGCATCGTTCTCGGCTGGTGGTATGCAGCGCGGCTGGCGAAGAACAACGCGCTCTGGCTGCCCGGAAAGCCGCCGGCCGACCCGATCCAGCTGGACGACCTGGTCCTGTGGATCACCCTCGGCGTCATCCTCGGGGGCCGTTTCGGCTATGCCCTGTTCTATCAGCCGCAGCTGTATGCCGAGATCTTCACCGGCGCGACATGGGCCGAGCGGCTGGCGCTGTTCCGACTCTGGGACGGCGGGATGTCGTTCCATGGAGGACTGATCGGCGTTTCGCTGGCGATCTTCTGGTTCGCACGCAAGAACGGCATAAGGCTGCTCAGCCTCGGCGATCTGGTGGCTCCCGCAGTCCCGATCGGCCTGTTCTTCGGCCGCGTCGCGAACTTCATTAACGGCGAGCTGTGGGGCCGCGAGACGACGGTTCCGTGGGCCGTCCGCTTCTGCAACGACCGCATCTTCCAGCTCTACGGAGGCTGCCCCGCGGGCGACGTCCCGCGCCACCCCAGCCAATTGTATGAAGCGGGGCTGGAAGGCCTGGCGCTGTTCGGCCTGCTCTGGTTCGCCATCTACAAGGCGCGGCTGCTGGCCAAGCCCGGTTACGTCACCGGCCTGTTCCTGTTCGGCTACGGCCTGTCGCGGGCGCTGTTGGAGAATGTGCGCCAGCCGGACGCCGGGCTCGACAACCTGCCGTTGGGCCTGACCATGGGCATGATCCTGTCGGTGCCGATGATGATCATCGGCGGCGTGCTCATCTGGCGAGCCTGGAAGCGGCCGCCGAGCGCGGACTGACCCGAGGTGTCACTGGCGGGACGACTGGCGCGGGAGATCGCCCTCACGGGGCCGATGACGGTCGCCGACTATGTGACCCGATGCCTGCACGACCCCGAGGCCGGCTACTACGCCACGCGACCGGCGATCGGAGCCACGGGAGACTTCATCACCGCACCGATGATCAGCCAGATGTTTGGCGAGCTGATCGGACTGTGGGCGGTGGAGCTGTGGCGACGGCTGGGCGCGCCGGAACGGGTGCGGCTGGTCGAGGTCGGTCCGGGCGACGGCACGCTCATGGCCGACGCCCTGCGCGCGGCTCGGCTGGACCCGGATTTTCTGGCGGCGCTGGATCTGGTGATGATCGAGCCCAGCGCGCCTCTGCGCCAAGCCCAGGCGCGAACGCTTTCAGAGAGCGACGCCCATCCCCGCTGGGTCGCAGACCTCACCCGGGTGGAGACCGACGCCCCGGTGATCCTGATCGCCAATGAGGTTCTGGACTGCCTGCCCGCGCGCCAGTTCGTGAAGACGGAGGAGGGCTGGGCCGAGCGCTGCATCGGAGTCACCGACGACGGCGCGCTGACCTTTGGCCTCAAGACGATCACGGGCCCGTTCAAGCGACCCTCCTTCGCCGTTGGACCGGGCGAGACTGTCGAAGTGTCTGATCAGCAAGCGTCTTTCGGCCGGGACGTCGCACAGCTGCTCAGGGCCTCGACCGGCGCGGCGCTGCTGATCGACTACGGGCGCGCTCGCCCTGAGGCGGGCGATACCCTGCAGGCGCTGCGCCGCCACGAGAAGGTCGATCCGCTCGCCACCCCGGGAGAAGCCGACCTAACCCAGTGGGCGGACTTTCCGACCGTTCTCGAGGCGGCGGTGCGCGCCGGCGCGGATGTCACCGGGACGATGGCGCAGGGAGAATTCCTCGGGCGATTGGGGATCGGGGTCCGCGCGGACGCCCTGAAGGCGGGACGGCCTGATGCGGGGTCCGTGATCGATCGTCAGCTCGCACGCCTGACCGCCGACGATCAGATGGGAACATTGTTCAAGGCCTGCGCCATCTTCTCTCCACGCACCCTGGTCGTGCCCGGGTTTGAAGACTGATCGCCGTGCTGGAGCCGATCACCCACCCGCTG
>DASRWP010000416.1:0-4272 GCA_035654535.1 Brevundimonas sp. | reverse complement strand
GGCAGGAATTCGCTGAAGCGCCTGACGAACGCCAGCGTCAGGGGTCGCAGAATGGCCGCGCGGCCGTCTCCATGTCGCGCCAGCTCCGCCGCCAGCATGAGCGACCATGCCCAGCCGTAGGGCCGCTCAAAACCGCGGCTTTCGGGACGCTCCAGATAGGCGGTCTCGGCCGCAACGTTCTCGGGCGTGAACAACTCGTCGGCCAGCGCGCGGATGCGGTCGGCTTGCCCCATGTCAGGATGCAGCCGGAGCAGCGTGAACAGCGTCCACCAGCCATGCACGCAGGAATGCCAATCGAAGCTGCCGAAGAAGATCGGATGCAGGGCGCGCGGGCCCTGAACGTCGCCCCGGCCGGAGAGGACGTGGTCCATCTTGTTGGGATATTCGCGGGCGACATGCCCGAGCGCCGCTGACGCGAAGCGGGAAGCGGTGGCCGCGTCGAGCGTGTCCATCATCTCAGAACCTGAAGGCGAGTGCGTACATCAGCACGACGTTGACCACGAACAAGGCCGCGGCGGTGGGGATCTGCGCCCGGATCACGCCGTTGAAGGCGGCGTCCCGGTCCGGCAGGTCCAGGAGGGCCGCCGGCACGACGTTGAAGTTGGCGGCCATCGGCGTGGTCAGGGTGCCGCAGAATCCTGACAGCATGCCGATGGCGCAGACGATCGCCGGGTTGCCGCCGAACTGGATCACCACCAGCGGCAGGCCGACCGCAGCGGTCATCACCGGGAAGGCGGCGAAGGCGTTCCCCATGATGAAGGTGAACAGCGCCATCCCGCCGCAATAGGCGACCACCGCCAGCAGGCGGGTGTCGAGCGGTAGATAGCTGGCGAACAGCTCGCCGATCCGGTCGCCGACGCCGGCGATGACGAACACCGCGCCGAGCGCCGCCAGCGCCTGGGGCAGGATGCCGGCCCAGCCGACCGAGTCCATCAGCCGCCGGCCCTCCTGTAGCGGGGCCAGCAGCGGCGGGCGAAGCCAGATCATGGCCATGGCCAGGGCGATGGCCACCGCCAGCCCCAGAGCGATGATTGTCGGCTGCTCGGCCCCGAACAGGGGGACGCCGAACAGCGACACCTTTTCCAGCACCAGCACGCCGAGCACGGCGACGGCCGGGATCATCAGGGCCGGAAGGAACAGCCAGTTGCCGCGCCGTGCGGCGCTGGCCGACCGTTGCTCCGGGCTCGTGGTCGCCGGCCGGCTCTGGCCCAGAAGACGGAAGCCCGCCAGCCCGGCCAGCGCCAGCACCAGAACGCCGTTGCCGAGGTCGCCCAGCCATGAGCCAAACAGAAAGCTGACGGCCAGCAGCCCCCAGAAGGCGGCGGTTCCGAAGCGCCGGGGGTGCTCTCCGTCCAACACGGTCAGGACGGAAAAGGCCGCGAACGTCAGGCCGGCGAAGATATAGACCCAGTCGAGCGTGATCACTGGCTGCTCTCCCGGGCGATGGTCTGGTCGAGCCGGATCAGCCTCGCGCCGTGAATCAGCAGGGCGAAGATTGCGCTCGGGATGGCCCACACCGCCAGTTGCCACGGCTCCAGCACGATCCCGTTGGCTTCGAGGAAGCCCTTGATCAGCAGGATCGAGGCGATCGCGAAGAAGATGTCCTCGCCGAAGAACAGCGCGATGTTGTCGACCGCCGCCGCATGCGCCCGGATGCGCCAGCGCAACGGGTCGGGCAGGGCGCCGTAGCGTGCTTCCGCCGCGGCCTCGGCCATGGGCGCGATCAGCGGCCGGACCATCTGCGGGTGTCCGCCCAACTTGGTCAGGCCGGCCGCGGCGCTGACCTGGCGCAGCACGAAATAGGCCAGCAGGATGCGTCCGGTCGTGGCGGACCTCATCTTGCCGACGAGGGCCCGAGCCTGCTCCTGCAGCCCGTACCGCTCCAGCAGTCCGATCAGGGGCAATACCAGCCAGATCACGCTGATGTAGCGGTAGTCGTTGAACGCCTTGCCGAAGGCCGCGAGTGTGGCGACCGCCGCCTGCGTCAGTTCGGCGGCTCCCACGCCCGGCGCGACGACCGCGGCCGCGCCGGTGACGATGGCCGCGACGAGGATCACCGCCAGCGGATTGAGCCGCGCCACGAACCCGGCGACCAGCACCCCGATACCCAGCAATACCCACATAGCCCGGCTCCCCGTCAGTCCGCAGGGACAGTTGCGCGGTTCGGCTTCATGCGAAAGACCTCACGCCTTGCCGAACCCGCCCCCTCCCGGCGTTTCGATGACGAAAACGTCGCCCGCCGCCATCTCGACCTCGGCGGTGGAGCCGAGCGGTTCGTGACGCCCGCCGACGCGCTCGACCCGATTTACCCCGCCCGCGCCGTCCTCGCCTCGGGCCAGACCGAACGGTGGCACACGGCGGCGGTTGGACAGGATGGCGGCCGTCATGGCCTCGAGGAAGCGGACCCGCCGGACGGCTCCATCACCGCCCCGCGATGCGCCTTCGCCGCCCGAGCCGCGGCGGATCGAAAATTCCTCAAGCAGGACAGGGAAGCGGGTCTCCAGAACCTCGGGGTCGGTCAGCCGGCTGTTGGTCATGTGCGTCTGCACAGCCGCGACGCCGTCAAATCCGGGGCCCGCGCCGGACCCGCCCGCGATGGTCTCGTAATATTGCCGCGCATCATCGCCGAAGGTGAAGTTATTCATGGTGCCCTGACTCGCCGCCAGCACGCCCAGCGCGCCGTAGAGGCAGTCGACGACGGCCTGACTGGTTTCGACGTTTCCCGCGACGACGGCGGCCGGATAGCGCGGGTTCAGCATGCATCCGTCCGGCACGATCAGATGGATCGGCTTCATGCAGCCGTCGTTCAGCGGGATCGCATCGTCGACCAGCGTGCGGAACACATAGAGCGTCGCGGCGCGGGTGATCGACAGCGGGGCATTGAAATTGTTCGGCCGCTGGCCGCTCGTGCCGGTGAAATCGACGACGGCGGCGCGGGCGGCGGGGTCCACGTCTATCCTGACCCGAATGACGGCTCCGTCGTCCATTTCCACAGCGAAGGCGCCGGGCCTCAGCGCCGCTATGGCCCGGCGCACGGCCTCCTCGGCGTTGTCCTGGACGTGGCCCATGTAGGCGGCGACAACCTCACGCCTGAACTCCGACACCATCCGCGCCAGTTCGTCAGCGCCGCGCGCGCACGCCGCGACCTGGGCCTTCAGGTCGGCAAGGTTCTGGTCGACGTTGCGCGACGGATAGCGGCCGGATGAGAACAGGCTTCGGGCTTCCCCCTCCCTCAGGCGTCCGCCATCGACCAGCAGGAAGTCGTCGATCAGAACACCTTCCTGCTCGACCGTCGTCGATGACGGTGGCATCGATCCCGGCGTGATCCCGCCAACGTCCGCGTGATGCCCCCGGGCCGCGACGAAGAAGGCGGGCGCCGCGTCGTCCCGGAGGAACACCGGCATGATGACTGTGATGTCGGGCAGGTGGGTGCCGCCGTTGTAGGGCGCGTTGAGCATGTAGACGTCGCCGCGCAGCATGCCGCGACCGTCGGCGCCCCCGCTTCGTGAACGGATGACGGTGCGGATGCTCTCGCCCATGGATCCCAGATGCACGGGGATGTGCGGCGCATTGGCGATCAGGGCGCCGGTTCCGTCGAACACCGCGCAGGAGAAGTCGAGCCGCTCCTTTATATTGACCGACCATGCGGTCGCGCGCAGCGCCTCGCCCATCTGCTCGGCCGCGGCCATGAAGCGGCTGTTGAATACCTCAAGCATGATCGGATCGGCGTCGACGCCCGCCGCTGCCCGCCGCTCCGGCGGGGTCATCCGGGCGAGGATCAGGTTCAGCGACGCGTCGACCGTGGCGCGCCAGCCGGGCTCAAGCACCGTCGTACCGGTTTCCTCGAGGGTGACCGCCGGCCCGTCGATGGAAGCGCCCGGCTCGAAGGCCTCCCGGCGATAGACAGGCGTCTCGTGGTCGGAGCCGGCCATATGGACAGGCACGCGGGCTATGAGGAGCGCGCGGCCGGCAAGCCCGGCCCCGGGTGTGAATGCAGTCTGTTCCGACACCGCCACGGCTTCGGCTTCGAGGGTCTCGACCACCAGCGGCTTGTCCTCGGCGTAAAAGCCGAACCGTTGCCGGTGCAGGGTCTCGAAGTCGGCGCGCATGCCTGCGGTCGGACCAAACGGAACAGGCAGCGACGTATCGGAGCCCGCGAACTTGATCTCGGCCCGAACCGTGACGGCGATGGCGTCGTCGGCGAAGTCTTGAGCCGCCAGCAGGCCATGTGCCTCGGCGCACAGGGCCTCCGCCCTACGGCCAAGTTCGTCG
>DASRWP010000415.1:0-2006 GCA_035654535.1 Brevundimonas sp. | reverse complement strand
CAACATGGCCGAGACCGTCCGGGCGTGGCGGGAGCATGCGCCGACGATCCTGCCCCTGCCGCATCCCTCATGGCGCAATACGGCGTGGCTGCGGAAGAACCCGTGGTTCGAGGCGGAGGTGCTGCCGTATCTTCGCCAGAGGGTTCGGGGCATTCTGGGGTCATGACTGCGAAGGCCCGGCGTCAAAATTCAATTGTCCCAGGTCTCGCCTTCGCCCTTGCCCTGTCGGCCTGCGCGACGCCGGCCGTCCAGCCGCCGCTGACCCCGCCACCGGGTTTCGCAGGCCCGTCACTGACCTCCGACGCGCTTGTGATGGACGACGGGGCGCGGCTGCCGTTGGCGCGGTGGACGCCGGAGGGTGAGCCCTGGGCGGTGCTCGTCGCCCTGCACGGCATGAACGACAGCCGCGCCGCCTGGCGTCTGGCGGGCCCGTGGTGGGCGGAGCGCGGGATCGAGACCTGGGCGGTCGACCAGCGAGGCTTCGGTCAGGCGCCGGGCCGCGGCGTCTGGGCCGGAGAGGCCCGGATGACGGAAGACTTGCGGACCGCGGTCGCGCTCGCGCGGGCGCATCATCCGCAGGCCCGGATCGCCGTTGTGGGCGAGAGCATGGGTGGAGCGGTGGCCGTGGCCGCGTTCGCCTCCGACCGCCCCCCGGAGGCTGACGGGGTGGTTCTGCTGGCGCCGGCGGTGTGGGGCTGGTCGGCGCAGGGGCCGCTGAACCGCGCGAGCCTCTGGGTCACCGCCCGGATCATGGGCGAGCGGGCCGTGACCGCGCCGGAGTGGGCGGTGCGTGACCGGCAAGCGTCGGACAATATGCTGGAGCTGATCCGCAACGGGCGGGACCCGAACAGCATCCTGTCGATGCGCTTCGACGCCCTGTATGGGTTGGTCGGGCTGATGGAGACGGCCTCGCTTCGGCTGGGCGGCGTTCGCGTCCCGACCCTGCTCATGCACGGGGCGACCGACAACGTCATCCGGGCCGAGCCGATGCGGCAGGCGCTGGAGCGCGCCGGCGAGCGGCCCGGTTTTCGCAGCGCCTGGTATCCCGACGGCTGGCACATCCTGAACCGCGATCTGCAGGCGGAGACGGTCTATCGGGACGTCGAGGCCTGGCTCCGGGACCCGGACGCCGCCCTGCCGTCGGGCGCCGGGGCGGTCTTGCCGGCGCTGAGGGCGAACGCCGCCGCACGGTGACGTGAAACCGCCGAGCTTGCTCTGGCAGGCCCCGGCGCGTATGTGCGCGCAACAAAAAATCACCCCGGGAGACGCTGCTTATGGGCGAGACGCTGTTCGATTCCCCGTCCTTCGCGAACCATGAAGGCGTCCACGCGGTCTTTGACGAAAAGACCGGCCTGCGTGCGATTATCGCCGTTCACTCGACCGCGCGGGGCCCGGCCGTCGGCGGAACCCGGATGTGGAACTACGGCTCCAGCGCCGAGGCGCTCGAAGACGTCCTGCGCCTGTCGCGCGGCATGAGCTACAAGAACGCGGTCGCGGATCTTGAGATGGGCGGCGGCAAGTCGGTCATCATCGGCGACAGCCGGACCCAGAAATCGCCGGAGCTGTTCCGCGCCTTCGGTCGCGCCGTGCACACGCTCGGAGGCATCTACTATGCGGCGGAGGACGTCGGCGTATCGGTGTCCGACATCGCCGAGGCCCGCAAGGTCACACCCTATGTGCTGGGCCTGAACGACGGCGCCGAGGCCTCGGGCGACCCGAGCCCTGTCACCGCCGAGGGCGTGTTCCGCTCGACACTGGCGGCCGCGCGGCGCCTGTGGAAGCAGGAGGATCTGACCGGCCTGACCGTCTCGGTGCAGGGCATCGGCCATGTCGGCGGCTATCTGGCCGACAAGCTGTACGCCGCCGGGGCCAGGCTGATCATGACCGACGTCAACACGGCCCTGCTGTCGGAAGTCGCCGCCCGCACCAACGCCGAGGTCGTGGCGCCGGACGCTATCTATGACGTCAAGGCCGACATCTATGCGCCGTGCGCTCTCGGAGCGACC
>DASRWP010000414.1:0-5795 GCA_035654535.1 Brevundimonas sp. | reverse complement strand
GGAGGCGATCCCGGGCATGATTTCAGGCGCAGTGACGACGCCGTATCCGACGGGCGGGCACTGAGGCCGCTCCCCTTCGCCACGCGGACGGAGAGGAGTCCTCAAATCCGCTTCAGCCGTTTCGCGTGGCCGCCGACCATGTTGAGCGCCATGCCGTCTGGCAGGTGTTTGGCCAATCCGGCGAGCAGGTTGTTCATCGCGCCCGGCGTGACCTTCGGCCGGTTCGCCTCGCAGGCGGCGTAGCCGACGCGGGCGACGTGGTCGGCGGTCTGCCACATCCAGCGGGGATAGGCGGTCGAGACCTCTTCGCGCGTGCCGTTGACGTCGTGGAACTCGGTCAGGGTGTAGCCGGGGCAGAGGGCGGTGACGTGGACACCCGTGCCCTGCAGCTCGAGGTGCAGGCCCTGCGAGGCCTTGATCAGGAAGGACTTGATCGGGCCGTAGAGGGTGTCGCCGCCGGTCGCGGGCATCTGGCCGGCCAGCGAGGCGACGTTGAGGATGCGGCCGAAGCCGCGCTCGACCATGGCCGGTGCGAACAGGCGCGCCAGCTCGATGGGGGCGGTCAGCATGACCCGGATCATCTGCGCGTGGGCGACGGGGTCGGTGTTGAGGAAGCCTGCGGTGCGGCTGAAGCCGGCGTTGTTGATCAGGCCGTCGACGGTCAGACCGCGCTCGGCGATGGCCTGCTGCATCCGGGCAGGGGCGGCAGGGTCAGCGAGATCGTCGGGCAGGACGGTGGAGGCGGCGCCGGTCAGGGCGAGCTCTGAGGCCAGAGCGTGCAGCGGCGCTTCGCGGCGGGCCGTCAGGATCAGATCCCAGCCGTGCTCCGCATAGACCCGCGCGAGGGCCGCGCCGATCCCCGCCGAGCCGCCGGTGACGAGCGCCACGGGCCGGGGCCGCGACGGCAGGCTCATGTCAGGCGGCGACCGGGCAGGACCGATGCGGCGGGAAGGCGGCCAGCGAGGCGGGTTCGTGATCCAGCAGGTCGGCGATGGTGATCTTCGACAGGGCCTCGCCCGCGGCCTGGTCGGCGGCCGTCAGGGCGCGGGCCACCTGACGCGGAATGTGTTCGCTGACCGGACAGCCCTTGGCCCCGGCCGGGGGGGAACCGAGGTGGGCGCAGCCGTTGACTGCGCGCAGCACAGCCTCGAGCGAGATATTCTCGGGCGGATGCAGCAGCCACGCGCCGCCCGAGGCGCCGGCGCGGGTGGCGATGATGCCGGCCTTGGCCAGCAGGGCGGTCACGCGGCGAACCACCACGGGATTGGTCGGAATGGAGGCGGCCAGCACCGCGCTCGGCGCGGCGTCGGCGGCCGAGAAGGCGCCCTTGTGGGCCAGATAGGCCAGGGCGTGGGCGGCGACGGGAAAGCGTTGGCTGTCTGACATGGCGTTGGCTTCAAGATAGGCGCTGTGGCGGGCTTTCACAAACGCGGGCCGACGGGGTCCGGGGCCTCTTGCAACCATCCCCCGGCGAGCACGATTGAACCGCCCGATGAAAGGGCCTAAAGGCTCGCCGCTCTTTTGATGGGAACCGCGGCGTGCGGGCTCCCGGAGGAACTTCATGTCCGGGGCCTCTCCCCAAGGTGAAGACGGCGCCCGCGCCGCCGCCGACGCTTCCCAGACCCCCGACAAATCCGTCGCCCCGGACCACCCGCACCCCGCGGCGGCCGGTGAGGGCGGCCATGTCAAGGCGGGCAAATGGGGGCTGATCATCGGCGCCATCGGCGTCGTGTTCGGCGACATCGGCACCAGCCCGCTCTACGCCATGCGCGAGGCGCTGCATCACAGCCGGGGCGGCGGCGCCAACGAACTGGCCATCCTCGGCGTCGTGTCGCTGGTCTTCTGGGCCCTGATTCTGGTCGTCACCCTGAAGTATGTCGTCTTCCTGATGAAGGCCGACAACAAGGGCGAAGGCGGCACGCTGGCGCTGATGGCGCTGGCCCAGAGGGCGGTTGGAAAGAGGTCCGGCCTGATCTTCTTCCTCGGCGTCTGCGGCGCCGCCCTGTTCTATGGCGACGGCATCATCACGCCGGCGGTCTCCGTCGTGGGGGCGATCGAAGGTTTGAAGGATGCGCCCGGCCTCCGGGGGGTTTTCGATCCCTATGTCCTCCCGGTGTCGGCGGGCATTCTGATCGCCCTGTTCATGGTCCAGTCCAAGGGGACGGCCAGCGTGGCCCGCTTTTTCGGCCCGCTGACGCTGGCGTGGTTTCTGGTGCTCGCCGCCCTCGGCGTCCTGCATATCTTCGACGACCCGTCGATCTTCCGAGCCCTGTCGCCACACTATGGCGTTCTGTTCCTGATCGAGAACGGAGCCCTCGGGTTCATCATTCTCGGCAGCGTGTTTCTCGCGGTCACGGGGGCCGAGGCGCTTTATGCGGACATGGGCCATTTCGGGAAGGCGCCGATCCGGGCCGGCTGGTTGTTCATCGTCCTGCCGAGTCTGACGCTCAACTATCTGGGTCAGGGGGCGCTTGTGCTGTCGGACCCGTCGGCGGTGGCCAATCCATTTTTCCGCATGATCCCGGAAGCCGTTTACTGGCCGGTGGTGCTACTCGCGACGGCCGCGGCGTGCATCGCCAGCCAGGCGGTCATCACGGGGGCCTTCTCGCTCACCCAGCAGGCGGTCCAGCTCGGTCTGCTGCCGCGGCTGGATATCCGGCCTACGAGCGAAACTCAGGCCGGTCAGATATTCGTACCCGCGGTCAACACCCTGTTGATGATCGGCGTCCTGGTTCTTCTGGTCCTGTTCCCGACCTCCTCGCAGCTCACGTCGGCCTACGGTATCGCTGTCACCGGCGCGATGTTCGTGGATACGCTGCTCGCCTGGTTCATTCTGCGCCAAATGTGGAAATGGTCGCTGCCCCTGTCGCTGGCAGCGATCGTTCCGTTCGCTGCGCTTGATCTGGTGTTCATCAGCTCGAACGCGCTGAAGATCCCGGACGGCGCGTGGTTGCCTCTGGTGCTCGGAGCCGCGCTGGTGCTGCTGATGTGGACCTGGGTCCGCGGCAGCCAGATCCTGAGCGCCAAGACGCGCAAGGACAGCCTGCCACTGGCCGATCTGATCGAAATGTTGCGCGCCCGGCCGCCGCACCGGGCCCCCGGCACCGCGATCTTCCTGACCTCGGACCCGGACATCGCGCCCGTGGCCCTGATGCACAACCTCAAGCACAACAAGGTGCTTCATGAGAGGAACGTCATACTGACGGTTCGCACGACCGACCGGCCGCGCGTGCCCGAGAGCGACCGGGTCCGGATCGAGCCGATCTCGGACGACTTCAAGAAGCTGGTCATTTCCTACGGCTTCATGGAGCAGCCCAACGTGCCCAAGGCTCTCAACGTCTGCCGCAAGCAGCAAGGATTGAAGTTCGACATCATGTCGACCAGCTTCTTCCTCGGGCGCCGCTCTCTGATCCCCTCGGCGGCGCAGGGCATGCCGCTGTGGCAGGACCGGCTGTACATCTTCCTCGTCCGAAACGCCGCCAACCCGACCGACTTCTTCCACATCCCGCCCGGTCGCGTGGTCGAACTGGGCACGCAGGTGTCGGTTTGAGCCGGGGGCCGGAGGGCGGGCGCAGTTCGGCCGCGCGGGGACGACGCATGGCCGACAAGGCCCGGTCCGGGAGCCGTCCGCCGCGGCCTCGCGAGGACGAGCCGCGCGACGAAGCCGCCGATATCGGCGTAGAGGCGCGTCTGGCCGCCGGCGTCCTGCTGAACGCGGCGCTGGAGGGGCGGGGCGGGCTCGACGCCGCGCAGGCGTTCCGCGAGTTCGCGGACCTTCCCGGACCCGACCGCGCCTTCGCCCGCGCCGTGGCCATGGCCGCCCTGCGCCGGCTGGGCGAGATCGACCAGATCCTGGACCGCAAGCTGCAGAAGGCGCCGCCGCTGGCCGTGCGCACCATCCTGCGGGTGGCGCTGGCGCAGATGCTGGTGCTGGAGACCCCGGCCTTCGCCGCCGTATCCACAGCGGTGAAGCTGGCCGAGCGCGAGCCCAAGACCCGGCCCTACAAGAATCTGGTCAACGCGGTCCTGCGCGGGATCGGTCGCGAAGGGCCCGGCCTGACCACGGCGGAGAGCAACCTCCCCGAATGGCTGGCCGCCCGCTGGCGCGCCACCTACGGCGAGCCGGCGCTGGTCGGGCTGGCGCTGGCCGCGCGCGAGGAGCCGGCCACCGACCTGAGCCTGAAACCGGGCGTGGACGCCGCGGCCCTTACGGAGGCTGTGGAGGGCGAGGTTATGCCCGGGGGCTCGGTCCGCACGGGGCGTCGCGGCGATGTCGCCGGCTGGCCGGGCTTCGAGGACGGGGTTTGGTGGGTTCAGGACGCCGCCGCCGCCGTCCCGGCGCGCCTCCTGGCGCCGAATGCGGGCGAGCGTGTCCTGGACTTCTGCGCCGCGCCGGGCGGGAAGACCCTGCAGCTGGCGGCGGCGGGCGCCAAAGTCGTAGCCCTCGACCGGTCGGCTCCGCGGCTGAAGCGACTCACCGCCAATCTGGAGCGCACGGGACTTACGGCCGAGGTCGTGGCGACACCGGCCGAGGACTGGGACGACGCCCGCACCTTCGATGCCGTCCTGCTGGACGCTCCCTGCACCGCCACGGGCACCTTCCGGCGCAATCCGGAGGTGCTGAGGGCCACCAAGCCGGCGGATGTCGCCAAGCTGGCCGACGTGCAGCACCGGCTGCTGGACGCGGCGGCCGAGCGGGTGAAACCGGGCGGGCGGCTGGTCTATTGCGTCTGTTCGCTGGAGCGCGAGGAGGGCGAGACCCAGATCATCGCCTTCCTGCGTCGCAACGCCGCGTTCCGGACCGCTCCGGCCGACCCGGCGGCTGTCGGCGCGCCGACAGAGGCGGTCACGCCCGAGGGCTGGCTGCGCATTCTGCCGTCGATGTGGGCTGAACGCGGCGGCGTTGACGGCTTTTTCATCGCCCGGCTAGACCGGACGGACTGATCAGGCCGGCCCATCAAGCACGGTGTAGGTGATCGGCGCCCGCACGCTGAAGCCCAGCGTTTCATAGAGGGCGATGGTCGCCATATTGGCGGCATAGGCGTGCAGGAAAGCCTGCTCGCCGCGTTCCAGAATTCGCTGGGTCACGACCCGCATGAGGGCGCTCGCATATCCCCGCCCCCGATGGTCGGGATGGGTGCAGACGCCAGAGACTTCGGTGAAGCCGGCGGGCCGCATCCGTTCACCGGCCATCGCAATGAGACGGCCATTCCGCCGCACGCCGATGAATTCGCCGAGCCGGTGCGTCTTGTCGAAGAACGGGCCGGGCACGGTCAGCGTGGCCAGAGCCAGCATGTCGGCGGCGTCGGACTCACCCAATGCCTCAAACGCGACATCGCGGCCGCCGCCGGTCAGGTGCGACGCCGTCATCTGGACGCAGGCCGCCTGACTCCGTACGCGCACGCCAGCGGGCAGCAGAGTGTCGCCCGTCTCGACCAGACCCATGCCCTGCGGCGAGGCGACCAGTCGGGCGAGGGCGTCCAGACTGCCCTCCGACGCATCGGCCGCCGCCCCGAACAGGGCGTAATCGGGGTCGAAGCGCAGCGCCCGGTCGTCGCCGAGCGCCAGCGGCGCCTGGCGGCTGGTAAGCGCGCTCCAGACCGGACGGTCGAGGGGATGGGCCGGGCTCATCCGTGCAGACTATTGCAAGCGCAGCTGTTTGCCAGCGGCCGGGCGTAGCGGGGTCCGGAAGCCGCTGTCAGCCCCTCCAGAAGCCCACGATCCTTTTCACCTCGTCCACCACCGGATCGGCGATGGCGGCTGCGCGCTCGGCGCCGTCCTTGAGCACCCGGTCG
>DASRWP010000413.1:0-5133 GCA_035654535.1 Brevundimonas sp. | reverse complement strand
GTCGAGATCACCACACGCGTTTCTTCCCCCGCCAAGGAGGAAGGCAGAATTTTTGCGAGCGCCGGCTCGATACAGGCTGATGGCCAGGCTGTTGACCTGCGGGAGGCCCGCTCCCTTCCCGGCCGCCACAACGCCCAGAACGCAGCCTTCGCCTATGCGGCTGCCCGGGCGCTCAGCGTGTCGCATGACGCAACGGTCGAAGGTCTGTTGTCCTTTCCCGGTCTCGCGCACCGGATGGAGCATGTCGGGACCCTCGGCCGCGTGCGGTTCATCAACGATTCCAAGGCCACGAATGCAGACGCGGCGCGGCAGGCGCTGTCGTCCTATGACCGCAGCTTCTGGATCGCGGGTGGGCGCGCCAAGGCGGGCGGGATCGACGAGCTTGAAGATCTGTTCCCGCGCGTGGCGCAGGCCTTCCTGATCGGCGAGGCCGCCGGTCCGTTCGCGGCGCGGCTGGGCGATACGCCGCACCGCATCAGCGGCGACATGCCTACGGCAGTCCGCGAGGCCGCCGAGGCGGCCGCTGCGACGGGCCGCGACGAGGTGGTGTTGCTTAGCCCCGCCGCCGCCAGCTTCGATCAGTATCCGGACTTCGAGGCGCGGGGCGAGGCGTTCCGCGCCGCCGTTCTTAACCTCGGGGCTACGCCTTCAGGTCATGGTTAGCGAACCATGACCGCCCCCATCTACAACCCGGCCTTCTCGCGAAACGACCAGAGCCCGATCGCAAAATGGTTCTGGACGGTCGACCGCGGCCTGTTGGTAGCCGCCCTGACGCTGGTGGCGCTGGGCGTCGCCCTGAGCTTCGCTTCCAGCCTGGCGGCCATTCTGGCGGACGAGTCCATCAGCGACCCGTTCCACTATTCCTGGCGGATGCTGGTTTGGGCCGGCGGCGGCACGGTGGCGATGCTGATCGCGTCCCTGCTGTCGCCGCGCGGGGTACGCCGGATCGCCCTGCTGGCCCTGCTGGGAGCCATCGTGGTGATGGCGGCCCTGCCGTTCATCGGCAATGAGGTCAAGGGCGCCGCGCGCTGGGTCAATCTGGGGCCGTTCAGCCTGCAGCCTTCCGAGTTCGCGAAGCCCGGGCTGATCGTCTGCTCCGCATGGATGTTCTCGGAGGCGCAGAAAGGCCAGGGCGTGCCGGGGGTCAGCATCGCCTTCGCCGCCTGGGCGCTGACCGTGGGTCTGCTGCTGATACAGCCGGACATCGGCCAGACGCTGCTGATCACCACCACCTTCATGGCCGTGTTCTTCATGGCCGGTGTGCCGCTGAAGTGGGTCGCCGCCCTCGCCGCGGCGGGCGCGGCGGGCGTGGTCGGGCTGTATTTCAGCTTTGGCCACATGCGCGACCGCCTGAGCCGCTTCCTGTCGCCCGAGACGACCGACACCCACCAGATCGACCGCGCGTCCGAGGCTATCCGCGCCGGCGGGCTGGTCGGGCGCGGAGTCGGCGAGGGGGTGATGAAGCGCCACGTGCCTGACCTGCACACCGACTTCATCTATTCGGTCGGGGCGGAGGAGTTCGGCCTCATCCTTTCGCTGGCCATGATCGCCCTTTACGCCTTCATCGTCGTGCGTGGGATGCGGCGGGCGATGAAGCTGACCGACGCGTTCGAGCAAACGGCGGCGGCGGGACTGTTCATGCTGATCGGCCTGCAGGCCTGCATCAACATCGCCGTGAACCTGAACCTGATTCCGACCAAGGGCATGACGCTGCCCTTCATAAGCTATGGCGGCTCGTCGATGCTGGCCATGGGGCTGACCATGGGGCTGGCTCTGGCCCTGACCCGGCGGAGACCGGGGGCCTATGAGCCCGGGGCGAGCCTGCCGCAGCGGCGGCGAATACTGCCGTGAGCGCCCCCGCTTCAAGGGTCTGCGTCGTAGCCGCCGGGGGGACCGGCGGGCACCTGTTCCCTGCCGAGGCCCTATCCCGGGAGTTGCAAGGCCGTGGCTGGCGCATCGTTCTTGCGACTGACCATCGCGGCGAGGTGTACGCCCAATCGTTTCCGGCGGAGGAGCGGATCGCGCTGGACGCCGCCACCGGGCGCGGGCCGATAGGCATGGCCAAGGCGGGCGTCGCCATCGCGCGGGGCGTGGTCAAGGCTCGCGCGGCGCTGAACCGGCTGGACGCCGCAGTGGTGGTGGGATTCGGCGGCTACCCCTCGGCGCCGGCCCTGATCGCGGCGTTGAGCCAGCGGCGCCCGACCCTGCTGCACGAGCAGAACGCGGTGCTTGGCCGGACCAACCGCTGGCTGGCGCCATGGGTCGGCGGAATCGCGTCCTCCTTTCCGGACCTGCGGAAGGTTCCGCAGGCGGTAGGGGCGCGGGTCTCGTTGATCGGCAATCCGGTGCGGCCGGACATCCGGGCGCTGTACGAACGAAGCTGGACCGTCCCTGAGGCTGCCGGCCCGATCCACGTCCTCGTCACCGGCGGCAGTCAGGGCGCCCGCATCCTGGCGGAAACAGCGCCCCGCGCGTTGGCGGCCTTGCCGGAGAACCTGCGTGTCAGGCTCAAGGTCCAGCAGCAGTCGCGGGCCGAGACGCTGGAGGCGGCGCGACAGATCTATCTGGAGGCCGGGATCGAGGCCGAGGTCGCGCCCTTCTTCCGCGATATGGCGCGCCGCCTGTCCGCCGCGCATCTGGTCATCGGCCGCGCCGGGGCCTCGACTTGTTCCGAACTGGCCGTCGCAGCCGTGCCGTCGCTATTGATCCCGCTGAAGATCGCTATGGACGACCACCAGCGATTTAACGCCGCCAGTCTGGCCAACGCAGGCGGGGCCGAGGTGCTGCTGGAGGACGATATAACGGTCGATCGCCTGACCACCGCGCTTGAGGCGCTCCTCAGCGATCCCGCCCGATTGCACGCCATGAGCCTTGGAGCCCGATCCACCGCGCTTCCCGACGCGGCCGGGGCGCTCGCGGACCACGTCGAGGCCGCCGCCCGGGCGTGACCGACTACGGCGTCAGGGCTGGGCCGCGAACAGGGTGGCGGCCGCAGATCGCGCCGCGGCGCGGTTCGGCAACATGGCGATGCGCGACCGTCCCGGCGGCGCACAGGCCGCGCCGAGCGCCAGAGCTGCGGGCGTGCCCGGGGCCGGAGCCGCTCTCGGCGCCTGCCCCGCGTCGGTCTGCATGTATGCGTCGCCGTGATAGAGCACGGTGTTCACTGCCCGGACCGTCCGCGCCGTGCAGTCGATATCCCACTCCATGGCGAGGGCGTCGGCCCCGGCGGGGATGGGCTGCTTCAGGAAGATCCACGTCCACGCTGATGTGCGGCCCTCCTGACCCGGCCGGGGCGCAGTGATGTAGGCAACGATGCCGGGCGATTTGAAGAGTTCGCGCATCGGCTCGTCCGGACCACGCGCCGGCTCCTGACGGGCCAGGGCCGGTGTTCCGACGGTCACCGCGAGGGAGACGACGAGGGCGAGCAACTTCATTGGGCATCCTCCTTGAGGGATTATGGCCAGAAAGCGGCAAAACGCCATAGGGGCGGCGTGAGGGCAGGGCTCTCCTGTCAGCCCCCGGCGACCTGTTCCGAGGCGTCGGCGAGCGCCTCCCGTCCTGCACGAACGGCGTCGGCCACGGTCTCCGCCGCCGGGCCAGCGGTAAAGTCCGGATTACAGGCCGCGATCAGGAGCTCGGCGGCGTCGCCGCCGGGGGCGGCCGGATAGGGCGCCGCGTCATCCGCGACAGACGGTCCTTCAGCCCCGCCCTCGCGCACCGACACGAAGTCCAGGCGATCGGCCGTGGCGGCCCCGCAGTCAAAGCGCCACCATGACCATCCGCCCCAGTAGCGCTCGCCCGCCACTACGAGATCGTCGGCCCCGACCTGAAGCGCGCGCATGATGACCGCGTCCCCGTCGCGCTCGATCGAGTTCTGGTCAGCCAGAACGGCGAAGCGTCCAGCGCCGACAAGCACGAACGCATGACCTCCGTGGGCGGTGCGGTCACGGTCCTGCGCAGGAACTGTCAGGACGAGCGTCAGGGGCGCAATGGCGATCAGGATGAAATTCACAGTCCGATCGTAACCGGGTGTTGACCGCGGCGCGACTAGGCTGAGTCATGGCCCGCTTCATGACTCTCGATTTCGCCGACGGCCCCCGACAGGCGGTGTTCGGGCAGGTGGTCGCCATGGCGCGCGGGGCCTACGGCTATGTCGTCACCCCCAATGTGGATCACATCGTCAAATTGATGGACGGCCGGGTCGCCCGGGACGTCTACGCAGGGGCCGACCTGAAGGTCTGCGACAGCCGCATTCTGGCGCATCTGGCCCGGCTTCGGGGAGTCCGGCTGCCGGTCTATCCGGGGTCGGACCTGACCGCCGATCTGCTGGCCTCACCGACCGCAGAGGGCCTGACCGTCGCCGTGTTCGGGCCGGACCGGGCGCAGTTCGACACGCTGGCGGCGCTCTACCCCCGGCAGACCCTCGCCTTCATAGACGCTCCGATGATGACGCCCGGGACGCCCGGCTGGGACGCCGCCGTGCGATCCGCAGCCGCGGCCGAGTGGGACGTGCTGCTGGCCTGCGTGTCGTTCCCGAAACAGGAGCTGTTCGCCCACGCGCTGCGCGCGGCTGGCCGTCGTAGCGGCGTGGCTCTGTGCGTCGGCGCCTCCGTCGATTTCCTGACGGGTCGTCAGCAGCGCGCGCCGGAGTTCGTTCAGCGCCTTTCGCTTGAGTGGCTGCACCGCCTGCTCAGCCAGCCGCGCCGCATGTTCAGACGGTATGTCATTGAGGGACCAGCCATTCTCGGCTGGTTCCTGCGGACAGAGGTGATGGGCCGCTAACGGCTGCCCTCTCCCGTAAAGGCGGGAACCTCGGCGACCAGGGTTTCCGCCTGCGTCAGGTCCACGCTCACCAGCTGGCTGACGCCGCGCTCGGGCATGGTGACGCCATAGAGGCGGTCCATCCGACTCATGGTCACAGGGTTGTGGGTGATGACGATAAAGCGGGTGTCCGTCCGCTTCCGCATCTCGTCCAGCATCCGGCAGAAGCGGTCGACGTTGGCGTCGTCCAGCGGCGCGTCGACTTCATCCAGGACGCAGACCGGCGCGGGGTTCGCGAGGAAGACGGCGAAGATCAGGGCCGCAGCCGTCAGCGCCTGCTCGCCCCCCGACATCAGACTCATGACGGCCAGC
>DASRWP010000412.1:0-7138 GCA_035654535.1 Brevundimonas sp. | reverse complement strand
CCCGCCATGGATGTCGATCGGCAGGCCGAGCGTCTCCTCGATCATCGCGGAACATTCGATGTGCCAGCCGGGACGCCCCTCGCCCCACGGCGATGGCCACGACGGTTCACCGCTCTTCGACGGCTTCCAGAGGACGAAGTCGTGGGAGTTCTTCTTGTAGGGCGCGACCTCGACCCGCGCCCCGGCGATCATGTCGTCGAGGTTGCGGCCCGAGAGGCGGCCGTAGTTTTCGTATGACGAGACGTCGAACAGAACGTGGCCCTCGGCCGCGTAGGCGCAGCCCTGCTCCATGATCGCGCCGATCTGGGCGACGATGGCCTCGATGTGATCGGTGACGTGCGGGGCAAGGTCGGGCGGCGAGACGTTCAGCCGGGCCATGTCCTCGAGATAGGCGGCCTCGTAACGCGCGGTGACGTCGCCGATCGGCACACCCTCGTTCGCCGCCTTCGCGTTGATCTTGTCGTCCACGTCGGTGACGTTGCGCGCATAGACCACGTTCGCTGCGCCGTACTGCCGCCTTAGCAGGCGGACGAGGACATCGAACACCACCGGCGGCCGCGCATTGCCGATGTGGGCGTAGTCATAAACGGTGGGGCCGCAGACATAGAGGCTCACCCGAGCCGGATCGCGCGGTTCGAACACGCGCTTTTCGCGATGCAGGGTGTCGTAAATCGTCAGCGGCATATTGCTGCGGCAACCTTCAGTATTCTTGCGGGACAGACGGGATCGCCCATATAGCCGGTTCGTCGCATCCGCGAACAGCGGAACGATGTACATTGAGGGAGCGCGGCGCGCGTCATTCCGGAACCCCCGTTCCGGCGCTGCTGGCCGCAGAAGATCGAGACATGAGCCCCACGCCGGCCGCCCCCGCTCTCGTGAGCGTCAATGACACGGTTATCCGCCCGTCTCGCGAAGAGGCCCTGAAGGCCGTGCGCACGCTCCTTGCCTGGGCGGGCGACAACCCGGATCGCGAGGGCCTTCGTGACACGCCGAAGCGGGTCGTGGACGCCTATTCCGAGTGGTTTGAGGGCTATGGCGCCGATCCGGCGATCGAGCTGTCGCGTACGTTCGAGGACGTGCAGGGCTACGACGACATGGTTCTTCTTCGGGACATCGAGATCGAGAGCCACTGCGAACACCACATGGCTCCGTTCCTCGGCAAGGCCTACGTCGCCTACATACCGACGGAGAAGGTGGTCGGCATCTCCAAGCTGGCGCGGGTGGTCGAGATCTTCGCCCGGCGCCTGCAGACCCAGGAAACCCTGACCCAGCTGATCGCCGAGGCGATCGAATCGAACCTGCAGCCCGCGGGCGTGGCCATCATGATCGACGCCGAGCATCAGTGCATGACCACCCGCGGCGTGCACCATCGTCACGTTTCCACCATCACCACGCGTTTCACTGGCGTCTTCAAGTCTGACGAGGTGTTGAAGGACCGGTTCCTGAAGCTGGCCAAGGGCTGATCGGCTCGTCGTCGCCGGAGATTTTTCGTCAAGGCGACGCTTGGGGAACCTGAAGCCCCCTTAACCCGCTTTACAAGCCTGTTCCGGACGGCCAAGAGACGATCCGAACGTCATAGCTTGCGCTCGTCGCGATCGCGCCGGGCCCGGATGGAGAGACTGAGCATGGGCGGCAAACTTTCAGGTCCCGGCGGCCAGGGCGGCAAGACCATCGAGCAGAACGCGGACATCAACGTCACGCCGTTCGTCGATATCATGCTCGTCCTGCTGATCATCTTCATGGTCGCCGCGCCTCTGGCCACCGTTTCGATCCGCCTCGACCTGCCGCCCGCGACCCCGCCGCCCCCCGGCGAGGTCAAGGAGCCGGTTTACATCACCATCCAGGATACCGGCTCCATCTTTATCGCCGAGCGTCAAACCACCATCGAGACCCTGATTCCCGACGTCTGCGCGGCCCTCGGCGGCGGCAACCCGGGCTGTAAGGAAGAGCGCGTGTTCGTCCGCGCGCAGCCGGAAGTGAAGTATGACCAGTTCATGGAAGTCATGAACGCGCTGCAGGAGCAGGGCTTCTACAAGGTCGGCCTGCTGAACGAAGACATCGAATAGGCGTTACGCCGGTTCCAAGAATGAGGGCCGCATCCAGCCGGGTGCGGCCCTTTTTGCATCCTGCGACGTTTCTCTACTGCACCGACTGGCGGGGCGCGGCCGCCGCGCCGGATGTCGAGGCGGACGCAGCGCCCTGCGGCGAGGGCTGGTAGGGGCGTTCACCCGCAGGTTCCGCTTGCGCAGCCAAGGCGACTGCCGGCGCCGGCGCCCGGGCCGCCGGGCGGGGCGTTGGACGGCGCGCACCCGCGCGCGCCGCGACGCGCGCGGGTGCGGGCGCTGCCGTCGGAGCAGCTGCAGGCTGAACCGGAGCACTGGAGCCGGCCGCAGCCGCTGAGGCTGTCGGGGCGACCGGCGGCGGCGCGACCACTGCGGGCGGCGGGGCGGAAGCGGCCGACGAGGCGGCCGAAGCCGCCGCCGCTCTTGCCGCCAACTGCTGACGCGCCTGGAAGCGGCTGGCCAATCTCTCGGTCAGCACGCGCGCGCCGGCTGGGTCCATCTGCGCCATGATGGCGGCCAGCGAACGCGGGCGCATGGCCGCCGCCACCGGCAGACGGACGCTGTCGTCGAGGCTGGCGAAAACCCGGGCCGCCTCCTTGGGGCGCATGGCGGAATAGACGGCCACCAGACGATCGTTCTCCGCCTTCTCCTGTTCGCTGACCTGCCCGAGCAGAATCTGCACCTCGGCCTTTACGGCTTCCAGGGCGGCGACCTTGGCGTCCAGCTTCTGTTCGGCCGTCGCCATGAGCGGAAGCATCGCGGCGAGGTCCGCGTCGCGCGCGTCCAGCTCCGTCCGGCGGCCCGAAAGCGACTGAAGGATTCGGAGCTCGGCGGGAGAAATTCCGGCCTGCCGGGCCAGCTGCTCCGGGGTCAGGGCGCAGACTGCGGCGGCCGGCTTCGCCGTCGCTGCAGGAACCGCTTCCTCCGCCCATGCCTGGGCTCCCTCAAACAGACCCGGGGCAACCCCGACGGCGCGCACCACCACCACGCCGCCGATAGCGACGGCAATGAGCGGCAGCAGACGGGGGATCTTGCTCATGGTGGGCTACTCCGGCTCCAGCGTCAGCGGACAGGCGCCCGCCGCGGGACCACAGGACTGAGGTTCAGGCGGCGAACAGGTCTTCGTCGAGGCTACGGCGCGCGCGGTTTAGGCTTTGCTTCGCAGTCTGGTTAGCGGTCAGGGCGCCGAGAATGGCGGAGACGTTGCTTCCGCCGGGCGCTGCGTCCAGCGGGCGGCCGGTCGGAGGGGCCATTCCCTGGATACGATCTGCGAGCGCGGCCATGCGGCGCGAGCGGTCGTCCTCGACTGAAGGCTCCGCGCGCAGGGGCGCGGGGTCGGCTACGCGCTCGACCGTGGCGCTCTCCACCCGCGGCGCGACGCCGGCGCCGGGTCCGCGCGCGATCAGCGTTTCGAGCTGAGCCTTCACCTCGCGGGCCTTGATGATGCGATCGTGCAGCAGGTCGGTTTCCTGCCCGGAGGCCCTGAGGCTCGCCAAGGCGGACTCGGCCCGGCCCGCCGCGGCGTTGAGCTCCGTGACGGCCGAGGCGAACGCCTGCTGGCCCGCCCGCAGGGCCGTCAGCTTCTTTTCCAGCCGCACGCCGTAGCCGAGCGCCGCCACCAGCAGCAGCATCAGCACGCCGTCCAGAATCATGCCGGTCATCAGGATCGTCCCCTTGTCAGGCTGGTTGCGGCCTCGACGCTGATCGGGGCCTCCACACGCACGGCGATGTTCTGACCCTTGCGGCCCATCCGCCCGATCGTGACCGGGATCGAGCCACACCGCACCGAGATGTCGCTGTCCGGCGTCGCATTCAGCATCAGGGTGTCGCCGACCTTCAGCGCCAGCACCTGCGACAGGGGCAGCTGCTGCTCGTCCAGAACCGCCCGGACCTCGGTTTCGGTGGTCCAGAGTTCGGTGGCCAGGTGACCTTCCCAGATGTTGTCGCGGCCGAACTTCTCGCCCATGAACTGCTGCAGCAGCATCTTACGGATGGGCTCGAGCGTGGCGTAGGGAAGCAGCAGCTCGATGCGCCCCCCGCGGTCTTCCATGTCGATGCGCAGCTTGACCAGAATGGCGGCGTTGGCGGGGCGGGCGATCGCGGCGAAGCGCGGATTGGTCTCCAGCCTGTCGAGCGTAAAATGGACTGGCGTCAGCGGTTCAAAGGCCGCGCGGGCGTCAGCCAGCACGACCTCGACCATCCGCTGGACCAGCACACGCTCGATCGTGGTGTAGGGCCTCCCCTCGATCCTCAGCGCGGCGGTCCCGCGCCGCCCGCCCAGCAGGACGTCGACGATCGAGTAGATCAGGTTGGAATCGACCGTCAGCAGGCCGTAGTTGTCCAGTTCCTCGGCTCGGAAGACGGCGAGAATGGCGGGCAGCGGAATAGAGTTCAGATAGTCGCCGAAACGGATCGACGAGATATTGTCCAGGCTGACCTCGACGTTGTCCGAGGTGAAGTTGCGCAACGACGTCGTCATCAGCCGCACAAGGCGGTCGAAGACGATCTCGAGCATCGGCAGCCGCTCGTAGGAGACGAGCGCAGAGTTGATGATGGCGCGGATTCCGGAGCGTTCAGCCCCGTCGTCGTCGCCCAGATCGAAACCCAGCAGGCTGTCGATCTCGTCCTGGTTCAGGACCCGCTCGGCGGCTGCGGCGGGCAGGTCTTCGGCCCCGGCGTCCGCCAGCGGATCGACGGCCTCGGCGAAGGGATCGGCATTGTCGGCGAAGGCCGCGTCGGTCATGCCTACTGCACCAGCATTTCTTCAATCAGCACGGCGTCGACCTTGCCCGGGGCCGCGAGCAGGTTGACCCGGCGCAGGATTTCGGCGCGGAGCTGAAAGCTGCCGGCCGAACCCGCCAGGTCCTCGGGTCGCAGCTCGCGCAGGAAGCCCTGGAACATGTCCTGCATGCGCGGCATCTCACCCTGCAACTGCTCGGCGACGTGGGCGTCCTTCGTTTCAAGCGTCAGCTTGAGCTTGAGGTAGGTGGGCCGTCCGTCAGCGGCCTGAATGTTCACGACCATGTCCGGCAGGGTGAAGAAGGTGACGCCGTCAGGCCCCTCGGCGATAACCCCCAGGGCGGGATCAGCCTCGGCGTCCCCGCCGCCGTGACCGCCGCCCTTCTTCTCCGACTTCTTGTCGTGACCGCCCTTTTTCCCGGCGCCGTGCCCCTCTTCCGCCGCGGCCGGCTTGGGCTGCATCAGAAAGAAGGCCGCGCCCCCTCCCCCGCCCAGCACCACGAGGGCGGCGGGGATGATGACGAACAGGAGGGGCAGCTTTTTCTTCTTCGGCGCAGCGCCCTCTTCTCCTTCCACCGGCGGGGTGTCCGGAACGGCGGGCAGGTTGGCGTCGCCGTCTGCGGCCGCGCCCTTCTTCTTGCCGAACTTGAACATAGGACGCGCCCCGAGAATCTCTCGGTCCATACGACCGTTTTTTGGTTAACGAGCCGCTAAGAACCGGCAAATCCTGCCGGGTCAGGCGCCCGCCTCTGCCGCTCAAACGCCCGCTGTAGCTGGGTTAACCCTCCTGGCACGACCGTTGCGAGGACGGCGGTGAAAGGAGCCGCCCGTGGAAAACGCCGCCTACGTCGGACTGTCACGCCAGATGACGCTGCGCCGCGAGCTCGACATCGTGGCCAACAACATCGCCAACGCTGACACGACCGGGTTCAAGGTCGAACAGCTGCTGGTCGGCACGCAAGTCGGCGAGCGGGCGCGCAACGCCTTCGTGCGGCCCGGCGTCAGCTTCGTGCTCGATACCGGGGTCGGCCGCGACTACGGTCAGGGCGCCCTCGCCCAGACCGGACGGAACCTCGACTTCGGTATCGAAGGCGAAGGGGCTTTCTTCGAAGTCAGCGACGGCGCGGGCAAGGCCTACACCCGCGACGGCGCCTTCACCCTCGACGCCGAGGGCCGGCTGATGACCGAGGGCGGCGCCGCAGTTCAGGGCGACGGCGGCGAGATCATTCTTGACCGGACGCTGGGCGAGCCCGCGGTGGGGCCTGACGGCACCATCAGCCAGAACGGTGAACTCGTCGGGCGGCTGACGGTCGTCCGCTTCGACAGTCTCGCGGTCCTCGAGAAGGGCGGCGACGGCCTCTACCGCAACGCTTCCAACGCCACGGCCGTAGCGGCCACCGACGCCCGGGTGCGTCAGGGCATGCTGGAAGGCTCCAACGTCAATCCGATTATCGAGATCACCAACCTCATCGAGATCCAGCGCGCCTACGAGAGCGTGTCGCGCATGATCGAGCAGAACAACGACCTGTCGCGCCGCTCGGTCGAGCGGCTGGGCCGGGTCGGCTAAGGGAGTACTGAACCATGCGTGCGCTCAGAACCGCCGCCTCGGGCATGGCCGCCCAGCAGCTGAACGTCGAGGTCATCTCGAACAACATCGCGAACATGAACACGGTCGGCTACAAGCGCCAGCGGGCCGAGTTCCAGGACTTGCTCTACCAGAACGTCGAGCGCATGGGCGCACAGTCGTCCAGCCAGGGCACAGTGGTCCCGACGGGCATACAGATCGGCGCGGGCGTCAAGGCCGGCTCGGTCTACCGCATCACCGAACAGGGCACCCCGACCCAGACCGGCGGCCGCTACGATGTCGCTATCGACGGCCGCGGCTATTTCCAGGTGATCCTGCCGTCGGGCGAGACCGCCTACACCCGGGCCGGCAACTTCGCCGTCAACGGCGAGGGCCAGCTGGTCACCGACGACGGCTATGCCGTCGAACCGGCCATCACCATCCCACAGAACGCCGTCGATGTCTCGATCTCCAAATCGGGGCAGGTGCAGGTGACCACCGCCGGCGAAACCGCGCCGACCACCGTCGGGCAACTGGAACTGGCGACCTTCTTCAACGAGGCGGGGCTGGAAGCCGTGGGCGACAACCTGCTGATGGAGACCGCCGCCTCGGGCGCCGCCAATGTCGGAACGCCGGGGGAGACGGGGTTGGGCCAGATTCTGCAGGGCTACACCGAGGCCTCGAACGTCGACGCGGTGGCCGAGATCAGCGCGCTGATCATCGCCCAGCGGGCCTACGAGATGAACTCGAAGGTCATCACCACCGCCGACCA
>DASRWP010000411.1:0-1626 GCA_035654535.1 Brevundimonas sp. | reverse complement strand
CTGTAGGGCGGCGAAGTCCTCGCCCAGCAGGGGCGTGATACGCCGCACGGAGGCGCGGCGGTTTTCGGTGTTCGCCGCCTCCGTGCGCACCCGCAGGAACTGCTCGCCGTAGCCTTGGATCACGAGGTTCTCGGGCGGGATGTCGAAGTTCTCGGTGAGCGCCAACGCCACCGACTCCGCGCGCCGGTCCGACAGCGCCAAGTTGGCCGCCTCCGAGCCCACCGCGTCGGTGTGCCCTTCGATCAGGAATACCTCGGCCGGGTTCTCGGCCAGCGTGTCCTCGATCAAGATGCCGATCTCCACTAGCTGGGAAAGCTGGTCGCCCGGGATGGCGGCCGAGCCCGAGGGGAACGTGATCTCCAGATCGACCGAGGTCACGAGGTTGCGCACCGCCGAGATCTCCCGGACCTGCCGCAGCGAGAAGTCGCGGCCCGGATCATAGGCCGGCTCCTCTTGCAGCAGGACCCGCAGCGCGCTGACGTCGAGGTCCTGGGTCGAGACGACCACGGGCGGCGGCGCCTGTTCGAGAAGGGTCACGACGTTGACCGGCGTCGTCTCCTCGAGGTCGTTGAAGAGCTGGATTTGGGTCCCGTCGGGCAGCACCCGCGACCGGCGGAGCACCTGGCCGGTGGCGCTGCGGATCGTGACCACCTGCGTGCCGTCCTCGCGGGTCAGGAACGTGCGGGCGGAGCCGTCCGCGAAGGTCTCGGTCCGCACCTCGGCGCCCGGCTGCCTCAGGATGGCGTCGTCGTTGCGATACACCTCATACTCGCCGCTCTGCAGCAACGTGACCACGCGGTCGCCCGAATTCGACACGACCTCTTGGCCGTTGTCGAGAAGCGAGCCCACCGCGGTGGCCCCGAGGCTCAGCAAGAGCACCCGCTCCAGGTCGCTGAGACCCTCATCATCGTCATCATCGTCGTTGTTGGCTGTGCCACGGTCCTGACCCGAGACGTCCGTCTCGAAGTCCTCGGTCGCGCCCCGCACATTGGCAGCCGTGATCGTCTCGACGTTGACGATCACCTCGTTGGTGATGTTGACGGAGTTCTGGTTGCTGGCCTGGGCGGTGGCGGCCGCTGACGTATCGGCGGTCGCCTGGGCATTGGCTTGAGCCGCAGCCGCGGCCTGCGCCTGCGCATTAGCCTCCGCTTCGGCTTGCGCCTCGGCACGGGCCATAGCCTGGGCTTCGGCGATCGCCGCCGCTTGCAGCGCGGCAGACGCGTCGGCGTTGGCCGCCGCCACCGCACGGGCGCGCGCTTCGGCGTCGGCCCGAGCCTGCGCCTGGACCTCGGCCGAGGCGCTGGCCGCTGCTTCGGCCTCGGCTTCCGCTCGGGCCCGAGCTTCGGCTTCGGCAACGGCTAAGGCGGCCGCCTGGGCGTCAGCCGTCGCCTGGGCCTCGGCCTCGGCTCTCGCTGTGGCTTCAGCATCAGCCTCGGCCGTGGCCCGGGCGTTTGCTTCGGCCGTGGCCGTGGCCTGTGCGTCAGCCTCGGCCGTGGCCTCAGCATTCGCTTCAGCTTCCGCGCGGGCCAGAGCCTCGGCGTCGGTGGTCGCTTGCGCTTCGGCGGCAGCCTCGGCTCCAGCCTGCGCCTGCGCGTCGGCGGTGGCCTGAGCTTCCGCATTAGCGGT
>DASRWP010000410.1:0-4033 GCA_035654535.1 Brevundimonas sp. | reverse complement strand
CAGGGATCGCCGGTCCCGTACCGATAGCCGTAGCCGTTCTCGACCTGACGGTAGCTGAGGCTGAACTGCCCATTTTCGCCGAGCGGGCCGGTCACATACGCCCCGTAGTCGCGGTATCCGTCGGTCCCGAGCGTCACGCTGACTTCGCCATGCGGCCTGCCGTCCCATCGGACGCCGGGCCCATTGCTCAGGTCGCGGCTGTCACCCGCCAGAGGCGCCACCCAGCGCTCGATCTGCTGGTCCGTCGTGAGATTGTGCGGCACGCCCGCCTGCGCGGCCCCTGCCACCGTCGGCGCCGCCGGCGCTGCGGCGGCCTCCAGCGAGACGCGTGTTTTGGGCGCGGTGGTCACGACGCCGTCCGGCTCCGGCCCCGACAGGGCCGCGGTCATCATCAACGCGGTGAGCAACATCAGCCGACTCCAGTCCGATGATCACCCTACCCCCAAATGCGGCCAAGGTCAGGCGCGGGGTTCAGGCGATTCCGTCGCCACGGCCCAGCGGATCAGGCAGGGGCGACCCCTCGGGTACAAAACTCAGGGCCACGGAGTTGATGCAGTAGCGCAGACCTGTCGGTCCCGGGCCGTCGGGAAAAACGTGCCCTTGATGGCTGTCGCAGCGCGCGCACCGCGTTTCGGTCCGAGCCATGCCGTAAGAGCGGTCCGTGACAGCTTTCACATGGGCCTCGTCCACCGGCTCGGTGAAGCTGGGCCAACCTGTGCCGCTTTCGAATTTCGTGCCGGTGCGGAACAGGGGAAGGCCGCACTCCCGGCAGCAGAACACCCCCTCCCGCTTCTCGCCCAGCAGCGTGCCGCAGAACGGCGCCTCGGTGCCGTGGGCGAGGAGCACGCGTTTTTCTTCCGCGGAGAGGTCCGCCTCCAGCGCCGCGCGCTGGCCGTCGCTCGGCGGCGTCAGATCAAACCCCGAGGAGGAGCGTGGAGGTGAGGTGTGATCCGTCTGCGTCATGCACAGCAGGTAGGGATCAGCGGCCTGCCATGCAAACACCCGGACATGACAAGGCCGGCCGGGTCGCCCCGGCCGGCCCTGGCAGTCATCCTGCTGGCGTCAGCCGCCGAACAGCGTTCCCACCCACGCCCTGACCGCGGCCTCGTCGGCCGGGTTTCCGGTGTAGGCCAGGCCTTGAGCCGGCGTGTACGGCTCGTTGTTCGGACGCGGGCGCGAGGTCCACGCCTTATGACCGTAGCTCAGGTCGGCGTAGTTCGAGGGCAGACGCATCACTGTCGGCTCGACGAAGATCGAATCCGTCGCCGTGGTGGAGCCGGCGATGCGGACGTTCGGCAGCTTGGACAGCAGGTCGAGCGTATCGAGGCAACCGCCAGAGCAGCCGGCGTCGACCAGCACGACCACCGGCCCCTGAACGGGGTTGGCGGCTCCGGTGTCAGCAACCGCGGCCCGTCCGGCGAGCGTGAAGGTCGGCTGCCCGGCGGCGATTGCGGCGTCGAAGGCGGCCACGATCTCGCGCGTCTGTTCGATCACCGGCCCGGCTTCCTGCACGAACTGCGGATCGGCCTCCATGCGGCCGAGCGCGGCGGCGTACCAGTCGCGGTTGCCTTGGGTGGCGCGGTAGGTCAGCTCGCCCGCGGCGGGTTGACGGCTGACGGTGAACTCCGGCGTCCAGATGCGGTTGGCGAGGCCGTAGCCGCGGGCGGTCGAGGAGTTCAGACCCGAGCCCCCGGCGGCGCGCAGGTCAAGCACGAAGCCTTGCGGTCCTCGCAGCGTGGCGGCCTGACCCTCGACGGCGGCGTTGAAAGCCTGCCAGCCCGCTCCGTCGGCGAACGAATGCACATGCACCCAGGGCCGACCATTGACCGTCTCGACGCCAAGCGGGTTGGCGGGCGGCATATAGACGGTGGCGCGATAGGCCGCTTCGAGATCGCCCGCGACGATCGGCAACGGCCGCAACTGGAGCTCCCGCGGCCGTCCGCGCCCGGTCTGGAAGTTACATACCGACGGCATGCCCGGAGCGAAGGAGTTGTTCCGGTTCCACAGCAGATAGGGCGCCGAGGTGACCCGGCCCGCCTCGGTCTCGAGATTGCCTTCCCAGAGATCGAGCTTGTTGCGGCCGAATTCCTCGATCGGAGTGAGATTGCATTCGGTGACGACGTCACCGAGGCGCGGCGCGTTCCGCACCCCGGGCTTCACATAGGTGACGACATATTTGCCGCCGCGCCAGCCGGTGGTGTAGCCGGGCCAGCTGGTGCCGAAATACGGCCCCATGCCCTCGAACGTCGGCGTGATCCGGATGTTGGAGTCGCGGAACCCGGCGGCGTAGTAGCGCATCAGATAGGCGTGCGCATCCCCGCTGTTGACCTGACCGACACGCCCCAGTGCGTCCTGCAGACCGGCGTCGAGCCAACCGCGGAAGGTCCGGCTGGCCGGTCCGCTCAGCGCCGCCGCGGGGTGGTTGGCCGCCAGGTCGTCGTGAGCTCGCTGCAGATCATCTCGGGCGAGGGTGCGGAAATCCTGTGCGACCGCCGCGCCCGCGCTCAAAGTCACGGTCAGGGCGGCGGTGGCGGCGAGGTTCAGAAGGCGGGACATCGAGTCAGGCTCCGTGGCCGGGTAAGGCGGACATGCGAAAGTCGGTGATCGGCGATGAACGCGACCGGAACGGGTTTAACCCCATCGGCAGAGGTTTTGCCAAGTCCGAACGCCGTGCGGGCTGGCACGTCAGGTTTACTCCCGCCGGATCGCGGCCTAATCGGGGCGGGCCCCGTCACGCGGCGATCACGTTCGCTTCAGATTCAAAAGACGACATGTTCTCCAAAATCCTGATCGCCAACCGCGGCGAAATCGCCGTCCGCATCATCAAGACCTGCCGCCGCATGGGCATCAAAACCGTGCAGGTCTATTCGGAGGCCGACGCGGGCTCGCTGGCGGTGGAGATGGCGGACGAATCCGTGCTGATCGGCCCGGCCCCGGCGGCGCAGTCATACCTGCTCGCCGACAAAATCGTCGAAGCCGTGCGTCAGACCGGCGCCGAAGCGGTTCATCCCGGCTTTGGCTTCCTGAGCGAAAACGCCGGCTTCGCCCGCCGCCTGCGCGACGAGGGCATCGCCTTCATCGGCCCGAACCCCGAGGCCATCGAGGCCATGGGCGACAAGATCAGCTCCAAGAAGCTGGCCGCCGAGGCGGGCGTCTCGACCGTCCCGGGCCATATGGGTCTGATCGAAACGGCTGAAGAGTCGGTCCGCATCGCCAACCAGATCGGCTATCCGATCATGATCAAGGCCTCCGCCGGCGGCGGCGGCAAGGGCATCCGCGTCGCCCACTCCGACGACGACATGGCCGAGGGCTTCGCCGCCGTGAAGGCCGAAGCGCTGAACGCCTTTGGCGACGACCGGGTCTTCCTCGAGAAATTCATCATCGACCCGCGCCACATCGAGATCCAGGTGCTCGGCGACAAACACGGCAACGTCGTCCACCTGTTCGAACGCGAGTGCTCGATCCAGCGCCGCAATCAGAAAGTCATCGAGGAAGCCCCCTCGCCGCTGCTGGACCCCGAGACCCGCGCCGCGATGGGCGCGCAGGCCGTGGCCTTGGCGCAGGCCGTCAACTACGACAGCGCAGGCACCGTCGAGTTCGTCGCCGGACAGGACAAGTCGTTCTTCTTCCTTGAGATGAACACCCGGCTTCAGGTGGAACATCCGGTCACGGAGCTGATCACCGGCGTCGATCTGGTCGAGCAGATGATCCGCTCGGCGTGGGGCGAGCGGCTTGCGTTCGGTCAGGACGACCTCGCGATTAACGGCTGGGCCATCGAGAGCCGCATCTACGCCGAGGATCCGTATCGCGGCTTTCTGCCCTCGATCGGCCGCCTCGTCCGGTACGAGCAGCCAGAGGAGGGCGATCAGGGCGACTATGTCGTCCGCAACGACTCGGGCGTCCGCGAAGGCGACGAAATCAGCATGTTCTACGACCCCATGATCGCCAAGCTGTGCGCATGGGGCGAGACTCGCGACGCCGCCGTCACCGGGATGGCCCGCGCACTGGAGGACACCCACATCAACGGTGTGGG
>DASRWP010000409.1:0-7313 GCA_035654535.1 Brevundimonas sp. | reverse complement strand
CGTAGGACGCTTGGCGACCTACGCCCGTGGCTCCGGCCCCGGTCGCCCCGACGCCCCCGGCTCCGGTCGAGGCCGCCGCGCCCCCGCCGCCCCCGGCTCCGGCCGCCCCGGCCCGTCCCGCCCCGCCGGCGCGTCCCGCGGTCAACTTCGGGCAACGGGTGCCCAAGGCTCCCAATCCGTCCCGCGCGCCGGCTGGTCCCGCCTTTGGCGGACGATCCGCCCGCGAGGAAGCGATGGGCGGCGGCGAACGCGCCTATTCCGACCGTCCGCAGCCCGCACGTCCCGCAGGCGGCCGTCCCGCCGAGCCCGTGCGTTACTCGGCCCTGACGCCGCGTCCGGCCCCGGGCGCCACACGCCCGGGTCCGCGCACCGGTCCCGGCGGACGTCCGACTCCGAACGCTCCTCCGGCCGAAGCCAATGTTCTGCGCCCGGCCCGCGCTCCTGGCGGCGGCTTCGCCAAGCCGCTGAAGCCCGAGGACGATCGCGACAAGCGTTTCTCGGATGCGGGCAAGGCCGTCAGCCGCACCCGCGGCGAGCCCAAGCGCCGTGAAGGCCGTCTGACCATCCAGTCGGTCGCCGGCGACGGCGACACCGCCGAGCGGATGCGATCGCTGGCCTCGGTCCGCCGGGCCCGCGAACGCGAGAAAGAGAAGCGCAAGGGCGGCTCGACCGATGCGCCGAACCGCCCGCGCGAAGTCGTCATTCCCGACGTCATCACCGTGCAGGAACTGTCCAACCGAATGGCCGTGCGCGGCGTCGACATCATCAAATTCCTGATGAAGCAGGGCCTGATGATGAAGATCAACGACGTCATCGACACCGACACCGCCGAACTGGTGGCCGACGAGTTCGGCATGACCGTGCGCCGCGTGTCCGAGTCCGACGTCGAGGCCGGCTTCCTGTCCGACGCCATCGACGACGAGGCGGTCACGCCCCGGGCGCCGGTGGTGGCCATCATGGGCCACGTCGATCACGGCAAGACCTCGCTGCTCGACGCGCTGCGCACCACCGACGTGGCCGCGGGCGAGGCCGGCGGCATCACCCAGCACATCGGCGCCTATCAGGTGAAGCTGGCGACAGGCGAAGCCGTCACCTTCCTCGACACCCCGGGCCACGCGGCGTTCAGCGCCATGAGGACCCGCGGCGCCAACGTCACCGACATCGTCATCCTGGTTGTGGCGGCCGACGACGGCGTCATGCCGCAGACGATCGAGAGCATCCAGCACGCAAAGGCGGCCGGCGCTCCGATCATCGTGGCGGTCAACAAGATCGACAAGCCGGACGCCGATCCGCAGAAGGTCGTCAACGAACTGCTGCAGTACGAGATCATCGGCGAAGCCCTCGGCGGCGACACGCAGATCGTCGAGGTCTCGGCCAAGGCGCGCACCAATCTGGACGGCCTGCTCGAAGCCATCCTGCTGCAGGCCGAGGTCATGGACCTGAAGGCCGACCCGGAACGCTCGTCCGAAGGCGTGGTCATCGAGGCCAAGCTGGACAAGGGCCGCGGCCCCGTGGCCACCGTTCTGGTCAAGCGCGGCACGCTGAAGCGCGGCGACATCGTCGTGGCTGGCTCGGCCTGGGGCAAGGTTCGCGCCCTGCTGAACGAACGCAACGAACAGTTGACCGAAGCCGGTCCGTCCGTCCCGGTCGAGATACTCGGCCTCGACGAGGCGCCGAGCCCCGGTGAACCCTTCGCCGTGGTCGAGAGCGAGGCCCGCGCCCGCGAACTGACCGAGTACCGCGCCCGTCTCAAGCGCGAGAAGCTGACCGGCGGCATCAACCAGGTCTCGCTGGTCGACATGATGTCGAAGCTGCAGTCCAAGAAGGTCTCTGAACTGCCGGTGGTCATCAAGGCCGACGTCCAGGGTTCGGCCGAAGCGATCGTCAGCTCTCTCGACAAGATGGGCAACGAAGAGGTCCGCGCGCGCACCGTCATGTCGGGCGCCGGCGGCATCACCGAGAGCGACGTGCAGCTGGCCAAGTCGGCCGGGGCGCCGATCCTCGGCTTCAACGTCCGCGCCTCGAAACAGGCCCGTGACCTTGCCGAGCGCGAGGGGGTGGAAATCCGCTACTACGCGATCATCTACGACCTGCTCGACGATATGAAGGGCGTGCTCTCGGGCATGCTGGCCCCGCTCCAGCGGGAAACCTTCCTCGGCAACGCCGCCGTGCTGCAGGTGTTCGACATCTCCAAGACCGGCAAGATCGCCGGTTGCCGGGTGTCCGAAGGCGTGGTCCGCAAGGGCGCCAAGGTCCGGATCATCCGCGACGACGTCGTGGTGCTGGAACTGGGCACGCTCACCACGCTCAAGCGCTTCAAGGACGAGGTCAACGAGGTCCCGTCGGGCCAGGAGTGCGGCATGCATTTCCAGGGCTTCCAGGACATCAAGGCCGGCGACTACATCGAGTGCTTCACCGTCGAAGAGATCAAGCGCACGCTGGACTAGGATGGGACGGAATGGGGCCCCGCGCCGTCATTCCGCCCCATCCGTCCGGGATGAGTTCGCCATGCGCCGCCTCCTGACCGTTCTCGCCGCTGTCTCGGCCGTCGCTTTTCCGGCGGCGGCGGAGACGCGCTACCTCGCTTTCGACGCCTCCGACCGGCTGACGCAGGCCCTGACGCGCGGGATCACGCTGGAGGCCGAGCGGGGTCTGTTCGGCGCCATCAGCGTGCGCCGGATCATCTCAACCTCGCAGCGTGGCTCGGCCGACATCCGCCGCGGTGGCCCCGACGCTGTGCGTCGGGCGCTGCCGGAGGGGGCGACGGAGACCTCGGTCTATTCGATCACCCCCGAGGGCGGCGGCCGCGCACTGGGGCGGGCCCTGTGTCCCGGGTCAGACGAGGCCTGGATGGTGTTGGGACGGGTCCGGCTGGCGCGGCCACTGACCGTGCATGCCGTAGGCCGCTGGCCGGACGGCGCCTACCGCCACTGCACCAGACTTTCCTACAACTGGCGCGGTGAATGGGCTGGGTTCCCCGTAGGGGGGACCTCCGAGGTCCCGGCCGCGCCTGCCGCGCGATAGGCGTTCACCTCCGCCTCCGGCCCCGCTAGGATCGGGGGATGACCGCCGCCGCCGCTATGCCGCCCCAGACCGGACTGAAGCGCCTCGCCGCGGCGCTTGGCGTGCTGTGCACGGTGCTGTCCCTGCTGGCCCTCGAGAACCGCTTCGCGCTCGAGGCGGTACGGGCGCTTGAGACCGGCGTCGGAGCCGTCGCGGACCGCGCGGCCCGGCTTGCAGGCGACATGCCGTCCCGAGCCGCCGAGGGCGTCACCAGCCTGACCGACGCCCTGCCGTTCGCGCCGCCTGTCGCGGCCGCGCCCGAAGACGTGGCGCTGGCCGGTGACTTCTTCACCGTCGACGGGGCGGGGCCCGCCTCGGTCGCCTTTGTCGCCGCCGAGGTCCGGCTCGGCTCGGGCGAGGCGTTCCGCACCGAGCCGAGTCGCATCGCGACCGGCAGCGACCGGTATGAAGCCGGCCAGACCTTCGCCCGGCGACTGAAAGCCCGCGCCGACGCCCAGATCGAGCTGCGACGCATAGTGCCGGCGACCCCGGACGGCGAGGTCGCTTCTACGCCCCTCTGCGGTGGCGGGACGCCCGGAATGTTGGCGCTGCTGCATCGAGGCGCACAGGTGGATGTCATGCTGTTCCGCGTCGGCCCGAACCCGGGGCCTGATGCGCAGCCCGGCAGGCTGTGCGGCGTCTGGACCTTTGAGCGCCGATGAAGCGCCGAGGCCGCTCCACCGGCCTCGTGCTGTGCCTCGTCGCCGCCGCGCTGGCGACGGTGGCCGCCCTCTGGACCTGGACCGCGCCGGCCGACCCCGAGCTCTGGCCCGCCCTGCCGGGTGAGCCGGCCGTCGAGGTCCATCTGCTCGACAACGGTTTCCATACCGACCTGGCGGTCCCGCGCGCGGCGCTGGTCTCGCGCCGTGGGCCATTGGCCGAGGCGGTAGAAAGTCTGGCGCCCGGCGACTGGATTCTGATCGGCTGGGGCGACGCCAAATTCTATGTCGATCAGAGCCCGATCGGCGACCGGCTTCCGGACGGCGCCCGCGCCTTCTTCCGGCCCGGCAACGCGTCGGTGGTCATGCTCGACCCCGCCCAGCGCGATCCCCGAAGCGCCTTCGCGCCGGAGCGCCGCCGGACGTTCCGCCTGTCCGCGGCAGGCTTCGACGCCATGGCGGATCACATCGAGGAATCGCTGACCCTGACCAATGGGCGCGCCCGGATCGCCGCAGCGCGGGCGGGGGACGACGCCCGCTTCTTCGCCAGCCGCGAGCATTTCTGGATCGGCCGGCTGTGCAACCACTGGAGTGCAGGCGTACTGAACGCGGCGGGACTGCCGGTGCGGCCTCTCCGCTCTGCGACGTCCGCCGAGGTCATGGCGACGATCGACCGCGCCGAATTGGACACCGGGCCACGGCGGGACTAGACCCCGCCACTTCGCTTTTCAGGCCGGGTCCGATCCCCGGCGGGGCGAGGAGGAAGTTGTCATGAGCAATCGCAAACCCAAAAAGCCGGCGGCCAAGGCCGGAACCGTCAGCCAGCGCCAGTTGCGCGCCTCGGAAATGATCCGCCACGCGCTGGTCGAGGTCATGCGCGAGAACGAAATCCGCGACGAGGCCCTGACCGGCGTCTCGGTGACGGTCACCGAGGTGCGGCTGTCGCCCGATCTGAAACACGCGACCTGTTTCGTCGAACCGCTCGGCGCCGGCGTTGAAACGGCTCCGGTCGCCGGCCACATTGACGAGATCGTCAAGGCGCTGAACGTCCACGCCAAATTTCTCCGGGGCGCGCTGGGCCGGCATATCGAGATGCGGTTCACGCCGGACCTGCGCTTCCGCCACGACGAGAGCTTCGCCGCGGCGGAACGGCTGAACCGTTTGCTCGACGATCCCCGCGTCCGCGCCGACGTCTATGTGTCGCCCTTCACGGATGACGACGCGGACGACAGCGCCGGCGACAGCTAGTGGGGCGTCGCAAGAAGGGCGAGATCGTCAACGGCTGGGTTTGCCTCGACAAGCCTCTGGAGATGGGCTCGACCGAGGCCGTATCGAGAGTGCGCCGCCTGTTCGACGCGCAGAAGGCCGGTCATGCGGGCACGCTCGATCCTCTGGCCTCTGGCATCCTGCCCATCGCCCTGGGCGAGGCGACCAAGACTGTGCCCTTCATGATGGAGGCGCAGAAGGTCTATCGCTTCACCGTCAACTGGGGCCTCTCGACCGACACCCTCGACCGGGAGGGCGAGGTCGTCGCCCGCTCGGACGTGCGCCCCGATGTCGAGGCGGTGCGGGCGGCGCTGATCGCGTTCGTCGGCGAGATCGACCAGACGCCGCCGCGCTTCTCGGCCATCAAGGTCGATGGTCAGCGGGCGTATGATCTGGCCCGCGACGGGGCCGAGTTCGAACTGGCCCCGCGGCGCGTGACCATCCATGCGGCAGCGGTGACTGACGCGCCGGACGCCGACCATGTCGAGATCACCATACGGACAGGCAAGGGCGTCTATGTACGCTCGCTGGCCCGCGATCTGGCGGCGGCGCTCGGAGCCCAGGGACACGTTTCGGCCCTGCGGCGTGAGCGGGTCGGGCCGTTCTCTACGGAAAACGCCGTATCGCTGGATTTCCTGACCGATCTGGTGCATAGGGACGCCGCCTCGGAAGGCTTGCTTCCCGTCGCGACCGCCCTGGACGACATCCCGGAGCTGGCCGTGACGGATCAAGACGCCTTCTCGCTTCGGCAGGGACGGCCGATCGTTCTGCTCCCCAGACAGGTCGAAACGCTCAAGAGCCGCCTTCGGGAGGGCTCCAGAACCGTTTCAGCCTTTCAGGGCCAGACCCTCGTCGCTCTCGGTCAGTTGCGGGCCGGCCGGCTAGAACCCGACCGCGTATTCAACCTCCAATAAGGAGATACCCGATGTCGATCACTGCTGAACGCAAGAACGAAGTCATCGCCGACAACGCCCGCACCGAGGGCGATACCGGTTCGGCCGAGGTCCAGGTCGCGATCCTGTCGGAACGCATCGCCAACCTCACCGAGCACTTCAAGACCCACAAGAAGGACAACCACTCGCGCCGCGGCCTGCTCAAGATGGTCTCGCAGCGTCGTCGCCTTCTTGACCACCTGTCGAAGGTCGATCGCGAGCGCTACACGGCGCTGATCACCAAGCTGAACCTGCGCCGCTAAGGCGAGGGGACGAGCGGAAGAGTTTTTCGAGGCGCGGGCCATGTCCGCGCCTCGTTCCGCATCCAGAACGACCCGCGCGCCGCGGTACGTAACGGCGCAGTACGCGAGGGCCATACCGGTCCTCTTCTTCCCGGACGTTTCGCGATGGCGCGGACGCCCATGGACCGAAGGACTGAACGCCCGACGCTCCACCCACTGATGGGACCCCGCGCGGAATCCGCCCGCGGGATACGAAAGACGAAACATGTTCGATATCAAACGCAAGACGATCGACTGGGCAGGCCGCCCGCTGACCCTGGAGACGGGCCGTATCGCCCGCCAGGCCGACGGCGCCGTTCTGGCCACCTATGGCGAGACCGTGGTTCTGGCCACCGTCGTTTACGGCCGCGCGCCCAAGCCGGGCCTGGATTTCTTCCCGCTGACCGTCAACTACCAGGAAAAGACCTTCGCCGCCGGCAAGATCCCGGGCGGCTATTTCAAGCGTGAAGGCCGTCCGACCGAGAAGGAGACGCTGGTCTCCCGACTGATCGACCGCCCGATCCGCCCGCTGTTCGTCAAGGGCTTCAAGAACGAGACCCAGGTCGTCGTCACCGTGCTGCAGCACGACATGGAGAACGACCCCGACATCGTCGGCCTGGTCGCCGCCTCGGCCGCCCTGACCATCTCGGGCGTTCCGTTCATGGGCCCGATCGGAGCCGCGCGCGTCGGCTACATCGAGGGCGAATACGTCCTCAACCCGACCCTCGACCAGCTTCCGGACAGCCAGCTCGACCTCGTCGTCGCCGGCACCCAGGACGCCCTGATGATGGTCGAATCCGAAGCCAGGGAGCTGTCGGAAGAGATCATGCTGAACGCGCTGATGTTCGCGCACCGCGGCATGCAGCCGGTGATCGACGCCATCATCGAGATGGCCGAGCACGCCGCCAAGGAGCCGTTCGACTTCACCGCCGAGGACCACTCTGACGTGGTCACCCAGATCCAGTCGATGGTGGGCGAGGACATCAAGGCCGCCTACACCCACGCCGGCAAGTACGAGCGCCGCAACGGCGTCGATTTGGCCAAGAAGGCCGCCGCCGCGAAACTGGTGAAGACCGACGAGAACCCGGACGGGGTCGATTCGGCCAAGTTCG
>DASRWP010000408.1:0-2401 GCA_035654535.1 Brevundimonas sp. | reverse complement strand
AACGTCAAATCGGCCGTGGATAACGGGGCTCTGATCGGAGAGGCCTATCTGGACGACGTGTCGGCGGAGATGGACGGCGATCTGCAGGTGATCTCGGACCAGTTGGCTGGAGCCCGGCCGCTGTTCGAGAACCGCATCCAGTTTTCCGACGCCCTGACCCAGATCGCGGAGCTGTTCGGCTATCCCGCCATCTACATCTTGGGGCCGGAGGGTGAGGTTCTGGCGAGCGGGGAAGGGCCCGGCGCGCCGCCGTATGTTGCGCCGCCGCGACCGGTGCTGGAGGCCGCAGCCGAGGGCGGAGAGCCGCCGCAGCAGGTGACCGAAAATCCCGACGCGGTGCGCTCCCTGATCGCCCTGCCGGCCTATGGCGACGCCTACCTGTATCTGGTGCGGCCGTTGAAGGACGGGCTGATCGCCCAGATGCGGAATGGTGAGGAATCGATCGTCGCCTACCGTGAGGCGCAGCAGAGCCGTGAGCGCATCCAGGCCGCGTTCGCCCTGAGCTATCTCGAGACCGCGCTGCTTGTCCTCGTAGGCGCCATCTGGCTGGGGATGGGCGCCGCCAGCGCCATATCCGCCCCGATCGGGCGACTGGTCGAGGCGGCCGATCGGGTGGCCGGCGGCGATCTGACAGCGCGGGTGGACGGTGCGGATGGTCCAGGGGAGATCCGGACGCTGTCGGCGGCCTTCAACCGCATGACTGGCGATCTGGAAGCGCAGCAGGCCGCCCTGCGCGCCGCCAGCGAGGAGGCCACCGGACGCAGCCGCTTCATCGAAACCGTTCTGTCCGGCGTGTCCGCAGGGGTCATAGGCCTCGACCGTCGGCGCCGGGTCTCGGCCATCAACGACAGCGCCGTGGAACTTCTCGCCATCCGCGACCCGCACATCATCGGCCGCCCGCTGGGCGAGGTCTCCCCGGAGCTGAGCGAGCTGGCGGGCCGGGCCGAGGCGCACATCGAGGAAGAGATCGACGTCACCCTCGAGGGCGAGACCCGGCGTCTGCGCGTCCGCATCGAGGGCGGGATCGGCGGCGAGATGGTCCTGACCTTCGACGACATCACGCGGCTGGTCACAGCTCAGCGGAACGCGGCCTGGCGCGACGTGGCGCGTCGCATCGCCCACGAGATCAAGAACCCGCTGACGCCCATCCAGCTGTCCGCCGAGCGCCTTCGGCGGCGATACCGTGCGCAGGTGGTGGATGACGTGGAGGTGTTCGACCGTTGCACGGAGACCATCATCCGGCAGGTCGGCGACATCGGGCGGATGGTCGACGAGTTTTCGTCTTTCGCCCGGATGCCCGCGCCGCGCTTCACCGCCGCGGACCCGGCGGAGCTTCTGCGCGAGGCGGTGTTCGCCCAACGCGTGGCGGCGGCGGACGTCGGCGTCGAACTGATCGAGCCGCTCCCCAACGTCGTTCTGCACGCGGACCGCCCGATGGTGGGACAGGCGCTGGCCAATATCCTCAAGAACGCGGGCGAGGCTGTGACCGCCCGCCGTCTGATCGCGCCACGAGAGGGCGACGGCGACCGGCCGGGCATCCTGGCGCGGCTGGCGGTTGAGGACGAGGTCGTCACCTTTGTGATCGAGGACGACGGCGTCGGTCTGCCCGCCAAGGACCGGGAGCGGCTGACGGAGCCCTATGTGACGACTCGCGAGAAGGGCACCGGCCTCGGTCTCGCCATCGTCAAACGCATTTGCGAAGAGCACGGCGGCGAGCTCAAGCTGGCCGACGCGGAACATCTTTCGGGCGCCCGCGTGTGCCTGATCTTCCCCCTGAAATCCCAACCGACCGGCGCGCCCGGGGCGAAGGAGGCGAAAGCCTCTCGCCCCAGGTCCGTACCGGCCGCCGAATAGCGAGGCGTCATGCGATCCACGGGAGCCGACATTCTGGTCGTCGACGACGAGGCGGACATCCGCGAGCTGGTCTCCGGCCTGCTTGAGGACGAAGGCCATGGCGTGCGGGTGGCGTCCAACTCGGACGAGGCGCTGGCCGCCATCCGGGCGCGAAAGCCTTCGCTGGCCCTGCTGGACATCTGGATGCAGGGCGGGGGGCTCGACGGGCTCGAACTGCTCGACGTGATCAAGGAGCTGGATCCCGACCTGCCGGTTGTGATGATCTCAGGGCACGGAAACATCGAAACCGCCGTCACGGCGCTTCAGCGCGGCGCCTACGACTTCATCGAGAAGCCGTTCAAATCCGACCGCCTTGTGGTGGTGGTGCAGCGAGCCCTGGAGACCAGTTCCCTGAAGCGCGAGAACCGCCGGCTGCGGGCGCAGGTCGCCGCGCCGACCGGCTTCATCGGGCGGTCCGCCGCCGCCCAGACCCTGCGCAGCACCATCGCCAAGGTCGCGCCCGCCAACAGCCGGCGGGACCCGAGATCAGCACCCGGCTGTTGGCGGG
>DASRWP010000407.1:0-5390 GCA_035654535.1 Brevundimonas sp. | reverse complement strand
GCCACCGGGCCGGACACCAGCGTCACTTCCGCGCCCAGCCGCGCCAATGCGTCGGCGATGGCATAGCCCTGCTTGCCGCTGGAGCGGTTGGTCAGGCCGCGCACCGGATCGATCGGCTCGAAGGTCGGCCCGGCGGTGACCACCGCGCGACGACCCGCCAGCGGCCTTCCGTCCGGTCCGGAGAGAAGGCCCTCGATCGCGGACAGGATGGCGGCCGGCTCGGCCATGCGTCCCGGGCCAAACTCGCCGCAGGCCATCTCGCCCTCGTCGGGGCCGACCAGCGCCGCGCCGTGAAAGCCGTCGAACCCGGTCAGGCGGGCGACATTGGCCTGCACCGCGGGGTGCAGCCACATCCGTACGTTCATGGCCGGAGCCAGCAGCACCCGTTTGTCGGTCGCCAGCAGGGTGGTCGAGGCGAGGTCGTCGGCCAGCCCGTTGGCCGCCTTGGCGATCAGGCCCGCCGTCGCGGGCGCCACCACAACCAGATCGGCCCAGCGCGAAAGCTCGATATGGCCCATGGCCGTCTCGTCCTCGGGCATGAACAGCGCCTGCCGCACGGGATGACCGGTCAGGGCCGCCAGCGACATCGGCGTGACGAACTCGGCCCCCGCCGCGGTCAGGACGCTCATCACCTCGGCCCCGGCCTTCTTCAGCAGGCGCACCAGCTCCAGCGATTTGTAGGCCGCGATGCCGCCGCCGACGATCAGGAGGATTTTTCGGCCGGACAGGGCGGTCGTGGTCATGTGCGTCATCTAGCCATCACCGGCGGGTGCGTCGAGAGCGTGAGACCGGAAGCGGAACGTTGCGTGAACGAACGACCTGTGGTTATCCTCCCGGTGAGTACGCAACCATGGGAGGATGGGCGATGATCAGGATGTGGATGACGGCGGCTGCAGCCAGCCTCGGGCTTGTCGCCTGCGGGAACGGCGACTCGGCGTTGGAGACGCGCGACCGGAGTGGGGCCGGGGTGGCTCCGGCGGCCGCGGAGGCGGCTGCTCCGGCAACGGCGGCGGTTCCGGTGCTGACCGCCAACCGGCAGGAGACCGTCGACGCCAAGGTCACCCGGCTGTTCGAGCGCAACGGCGCGGACTTCAATGCGCGGACGGCGGAGGACTATCTGGAGCGGGTCGAGCGCTTCACGCGCCAACCTCCGGACGGTACCGAGCGCATCGAGCGCCCGAACGGCGACGTGCTGCTGTATCAGCCCTCGACCAACACCTTCGCGGTCGTTTCGCGCGACGGCGTGCCCAAGACCATGTTCAAGCCACGCGACGGGGCGACCTACTGGGCGGAGCAGAAGGCGCGCGCGCCGACCTTCGGCCAGCGCCGGGCGTCTCCGGAAGGGTAGCCCGCCGGACGAACCCTCAGGCCTCGTCCGTCTCCTTGCGGTCGGCCATGTCGCGGATCAGTTCCAGCGCGAGCTTCTGCTGCCGGGTCGAGAGCTGCGGGGCGAGGCGGCCGATCTCGATCGTGTAGCGGGTGGCGGGGAAATCGTTGTCGAAATCGGCCCCGCCCTCGGCCATGCCGGCGATCTGGGCGCCCGTCAGGCCCTCGAAGAAGTAGCCGATGTCGACCTTGAAGAACCGGGCGATGTCCCAGAGCTTCGACGCCGAGATACGGTTCGCGCCCTTTTCGTACTTCTGGATCTGCTGGAAGGTCAGGCCCAAGGCTCGCCCGAGGTCGCTCTGATTGTAGCCGAGCGCCAGCCGCTTCTCGCATACGCGCCGACCCACGTGCCGGTCCACGGGATGAGGTCCGTCCTCGCCCTTGCCCCTCGCCATCGTCGTCCATCCTTCGGATTGGTGCCGTACAGTCTGAATGCGCCCGGCTGCGCCCTCTGTCATCAAAAATTGCGGGAATGCATCAGTCCGGCGGGCGGCGGTTGTTTATTGGCGGTCAGTCTCGCGCACGAGGCGAAGTCGGGTCGCCGGCCTCAAGCGGGGCGTGCCCGGCGGAAGCGCCGCCACGTAAAGCCCGCGCCGAGACCGCCGGCCACGGCCAGCCAGAACAGCAGGTCGCCGAACCGCCCGTACAGGGTGGCCCCGGTCGGGGCCGGCAGCCGCGCGTCTATGACCCCGCTCTCGCCGGGATCCAGACGCTGGCCGTCGATGACCCGGCCCCACGGATCGATCATCGCCGAGACGCCGGTGGGCGTCGAGCGGACCACCGGCAAACCGGTCTCAATGGCGCGATAGCTGGCGAGGTTGAGGTGCTGCTGCGGCCCGGAGGTGCGCCCGAACCAGGCGTCGTTGGAAATGTTGACGATCCAGCCAGGGCGATCCCCGCCGCCGGGGGTGAAGCCGGGATACAGGCTCTCGTAGCAGATCAGCGGCTGGGCTCTCGGCGCGCCCGGGATGTCGATCGGCGCCGGCCGCGGTCCGGCGCTGAAGTCGGTCGGCATGTGGGTCAGGCTGCGCACGCCGAGCGCCCCCATCAGCCCGCCGGCGGGCAGATACTCGCCGAACGGCACCAGCCGGTATTTGTCGTAGACGCTGGTGACCCTCAGGCCCTCGGCGCCCTCGTCCGTGAGCACGAAAAGACTGTTGAAGTAGCGCCCGCGCTCCGGGGCGGCCGGATCGGCGACGCCCCGGCCAAGCCCCATGATCAGGCTTTGGCCCGGCTGGACCGCGCCGGCGATCGCGGCGGCGTCGGGCGACCCGGGGGCGAACACCTGATTGGCCGAGGCGGGCAGCGCGCCTTCCGGCCAGATGATCAGGTCCGGCGTCAAAACGCCCGGACGGCCCGTCAGCGAGACGTAGCGGTCGACGATGCCCCGATAGGCCTCGGGCGACCATTTCGATTCCTGCGGCACGTCGGCCTGCACGATACGGACGACGGTGTCCGTCAGCTCAAGTCTGGCCTGTGACAGTCGTACAGCGCCGCCCGCGACCAGCAGGACGAGGGCGAGCGCTCCGGCGACAGCAGCGCCGATCCGCGTCCGCAGCGAGCCGGCTCCCAACAGCGGGCCGAAGGCCGCCGCCGCGACGACGGTGACGAAGCTCAGGCCGTAGACCCCCGCCACGGCCGCGAATTGAGACGCCGCTGATCCCGCCTTCCAGCTGGCGCCGGCGGGGTTCCAGGGAAATCCGGTCAGGACATGGCCGCGCAGCCATTCCAGCAGGCAGAACAGGGCCGCGAACAGCAGCACGCGACGGATACCCCCCGGGGCGAACCTCCGGTACAGGGCCGTCGCCGTTCCCCAGAACAGCCCCAGCCCGATCGGCAGCAGACTGGCCGCGAAGGGCGCCATCCACGCTTGCGCCGGATTGACGAGGAAGGCCTCGGCCACCCACCAGCAGCTGATGAAGAAATAGGCGAAGCCCGCCAGCCAGCCCATCCAGAACCCGCCGCGCACGCGCGTCGAGCGCTCCGCCAGGATCATCAGCAGGGCGTAGCCGAGCAGGCCCGGCAGCACGCCGAACGGCGGATGCGCCAAGGCGGCGCCCGCGCCGGCGAGCAGGGCGAGCGCGATCCGGCCGAAGCGTGAGTCCCACAGGGGCCGCGCGGCCGCCGGGGTTGTCGGAATCGTGGTGTCGGTCATCGCGCCTGATATGGGTCGGAGACGCCCAGACTGGCAAGGATGGCGCGCTCTTCCGCCTCCATAGCCTCGGCCTCGCCGTCGTCGTCGTGGTCCCGGCCCAGCAGGTGCAGGACGCCGTGGACGGTCAGGTGGCTGAGGTGATCACCCAGAGTCTTGCCCTGCTCCCGCGCTTCGGCTGCGCAAGTCCCCAAGGCGAGCACCAGATCGCCCAGATGACGCGGCTGTCCGGGCTGGGGCATATCGGCAGCCGGAAACGACAGCACATTGGTCGGCTGGTCCTTGCCCCGATAGCGTGAGTTCAACGCAGCGACTTCGGCGTCGCCGGTCAGCAGGATGACCACGTCGCCTGTCCTGGGGTGACCTCCGAGCGCAGCCGTGGCGGCGCGTTCAGCCACCGCCGCCGCGTCGGGCAGGGCGTCGGTCCAGGCCGTCTCCTCGACCTCGACCTCGATCACCCCTCGGGATCCTCGAGATCGGCAGCGGGATGGCGGGCGGCGGAGTCGGCGTCATAGGCCCGCACGATGCGCTCGACCATGGCGTGGCGGACCACGTCCTGGGCCTCGAAGCGGATCACCCCGACCCCCTTCACGTCCTTGAGAATGCGCAGGGCGTGGGACAGGCCCGAGTCGCGGGGATTGAGCAGGTCGACCTGCGACGGGTCGCCGGTGACGACCATCCGCGCGCCCTCGCCCAGTCGGGTCAGGACCATCTTCATCTGCAGCCGCGAGGTGTTCTGGGCCTCGTCGACGATGACGAAGGCGTGGGCCAGCGTGCGGCCGCGCATGAAGGCGATCGGCGCAGCCTCGATCTCGCCCTTGTCGCGGCGGCGGCGCACGTCGTCCGGACCGAGGATGTCGTTCAGCGCCTCCCAGATCGGCGCCAGATAGGGATCGACCTTCTCGTTCAGATCGCCCGGCAGGAACCCAAGTTTCTCGCCCGCCTCGACCGCCGGACGGGTGATGACCAGCCGGTCGACCTGCCCCCGCCGCAGCAAGGAGGCGCCGTAGGCCGCGGCGAGGAAGGTCTTGCCGGTGCCGGCCGGGCCGACGCCGAAGGTCAGTTCGCAGCTCGCCAGCAGCGACAGATAGTTGGCCTGGGCCGCGGTCTTGGGCGCGATGGCTCCGCGCCGCCCGACCGGCAGGGCTATGGCGTCGGGCGCGACGCTCCCCTGCCCCGCCCGCGGCTGGGCCGTCGCGGCGCCGAGCGCCGTGCGGACGTCCGCCTCGGTGATCTCGGCCCCGGCGTCGGCACGGTTGGCCAGCGTCTCGATGACCCGCTTGGCCTGCGACCGGTCGCGCGAAGAACCGTTGATCGAAACCCCGCCGCCGGGCGTCTCGACCAGCACCTTGAACCGGTCCTCGATCAGGGCGAGGTGGCGGCTGCCCGGCCCGATAACGGCCCGCAGGGCGTCATCGCCCAAGGCCAGAAACTCACTCTCGCGCGCCATCAGGCCGTCATCTCTTTCCCCATGTCTCCGACCGCGACGCGATCAGGGTGTTGACCGGCCAGCCGACCCTTCAGCGAATTCTGCTGGCCGTGTTCGATCTCGACGGAAACGATCTGGCCGATGAGATGATCCGCGCCGTCGACGTGGACCGACTGCAACCACGGCGAGCGGCCGATGGCCTGACCCAGGTGACGGCCCGGCTTTTCGAACAGCACATCGACGGTCTTGCCGGCCTGCGCGGTGTTGAACGCCAGTTGCTGCTCCCACAGCAGGGCCTGCAGCGCGTGCAGACGCCCGCGCGCGACGTCCGCCGGAACCTGTGCGCCCATGCCGGAGGCCGGCGTGCCCGGGCGGGGCGAATAGATGAAGGCGAAGGCGGAGGCGTAGCCGACGCGCCGCACC